>QGUH01000031.1 GCA_003242355.1 Pseudomonadota bacterium | reverse complement strand
AAGGGGATTGTGGGCCGACGCCGAGTGTTCCCCGCTGTTCCGCAAGCTCGTCGGCACGACGCCGCGCGAGTACTTGACCGGCCGCACGCCGAGCTGGCGCCCGAAGCCTCGGAGCCGCGAGGCGCGGTCCTAACCCGTTCTGCGTCGTTCGAGCAGCGTTCGGCTCAGTCCCGCGGCGGCACGACGCTGAGGTGCCGCACGTCCTCGCCACGCACCATGAACACCACCATCTCCGCGATGTTCGTGGCGTGGTCCCCGATACGCTCGATGTACTTGCCCACCGAGAGCAGGCGCGTCGAGCGTTGCACGACGCTCGGATCGCTCATCATCCGCGCGAGGAGCTCGGGAAAGAGCTGCGCATAGTACGCGTCGACCGCGCCGTCGCGTTCCATGACCTGGCGCGCCTTGTCCGGGTTGCCGTCGACGAACGCGTCGAGCGCATCGTGAACCATCGCTTGCGCGATCTGGGCCATCTTGGGAATGGGGCCTTGCGCGGGTGTTTCGAGATCGCTCGAAAGCTCGACGGCGCGCTCGCAGATGTTGACGCACAAGTCGGCGATGCGTTCGAGATCCGTCACCAGCTTCAGCGCCGTGGTGACGAAGCGCAGATCCGAAGCGACCGGCTGCCTGCGCGCGAGGATCTGCAGACAGAGCTCGTCGATTTCCACCTCGAGCTGATCGATTTGCCGATCCATCGGGATCGTGCTGCGCGCGAGCGCCGTGTCGCGCTCCACGAGCGCGCGGATCGAGAGCGCCAACATTTCCTCGACGCGCGCGCCCATGAGCAGAACGAGCTCGCGAAGCTTCTCGAGCTCGTGTTCGTACGCGCGATCGGTGTGGCGGCGGTCCGGCATGACGAGCCAATGCGCCGCTCCGAACGACGGCGCCCTTCCTCTGAGTGTAGCCAAAATCGCGCGTGGGTGGTGGCGACTGGCAGGTTTGCGTTCCGGCGTGTTACTCTCGCTCTCCGGGCAGAGATGAGGCGCACGCTCCGGTGGCTCAGGCACGGGACACTCGTCCTGCTCTTTTCCGCCTGTGTGCTCGACCCGCAGCCGGATCTGCCCGGGCGCAGGGCGGCCCAACCCGACCTTCCCGTTCCTTCGGACACGGGCTCGCCCGCGGGAACTCCCGGCGCAGATCCCGTGAGCGAGCCCCCGGGAGAGCGCCCCGATATGGAAGCGAGCGCCGGCGACGGGGCCGCGGGCGCCGGCGGTGATGACGGAGCCTCGGGCGCGGGCGGCAGCGCGGATTCTCCCTAAACCTGGATTTCGGGCTGCCTCGTCTGCCCGAGGTCTCGGCCAAATCCGGATTTCTACCACCCGCTCGGCGTCGGCCCGACGTATGGGCCGCCCCCGAATTGGAGACTACGGCGCGCGAGAAGCCCAAAGCTCCGCGTCTTCGCTCGCGCTCGGGTCCGACGCGCGGGTCATTCGGCGGAGAGGAGCCGCTCACGCGGCCAGCACACCGAGTAGAAGCACGGCTGCCCGGCGGGGCAGTCCGCGTGCTTTCGACACTCCGTCGCCTTCAGGCACTCCCCTCGGATGCAGTAGTGCTTCCACGGACACTCCGCGTTGATGACGCAAGCCCTCGGCGGTCCTTCGACGAAGGTCGGGCAGGTGGGGTCGCAGGCTGGATCGCCCAGCGCACACCGAAATGCTTGTGGGCAGCCTCCGGGAGTCACGCAGGCGCCATCGAGACACACGCCATCGGGACCACAATCCTGATTCTCGACACACGTCGGCTCGACGCAGGAACCGTTCCGACACACGGACCCCGGAGCA
Organism: Pseudomonadota bacterium; assembly: GCA_003242355.1. Taxonomy (GTDB): domain Bacteria; phylum Myxococcota_A; class Polyangia; order Polyangiales; family Polyangiaceae; genus PMG-095. The sequence continues at coordinate 9,841 of QGUH01000031.1, read as the reverse complement.
CACTCGTCGTCCTTCACGCACGGCGTCACGGAGCTCTCGCTGCATCCGTCGCCCAGGCACGGTGCGTCACTCGAGCTCGCCGTCGTGCCGCCACACGCGATCAGCGCGAGCACGATGAAGCCGATCGCTCCGAAGGGGAAACGCCACGTGGCGCGGCTCATGTCCCGGCGAACGGCCTCGGCCGAGAAGAGTTGAGCGAACCGTGCACCGGCCCTCGCGCGATTCGAGGAGCCTAAAGGGTGCTGTTCTCGACGCCGTTCGAAAAGCTCAGGAGCCCCCCGTCGCCACAAGAGATTTCATGTCCATCCCCCCCGTGGAGCAAGACCTCGTAGTGCGAGTGCTCGATCGCCGCCGAGCGCTCGATCCGGATCGGCTCGCCGAGGATCTCCTCGAGACCTTCGGCTCGCCCAATTACAGGCCCCCCGTGCTGCCATCCGTGGCGCTCGAGCTGCTCTCGATCGCCCGGCGCCCCGACGTGCCGATTCCGGCGGTGGTCAAGCTCCTGATGAACGAACAGATCCTGGCCGCGCGCGTCCTACACCTCGCACAGTCGGCTCTTTACGGGCGCGGCGTGGGGCGAACGCTCACGCTCGGGCAAGCCATCCTGCGTCTCGGTCTGAAACGCATCGCCGACATCTTCATGCAAGCAGCGCTCGAGGTGCGTATGTTCCGCGTACGCGGCTTCGAAGAGCCGATGAACCGGTTGCGCCGCCACAGCGCCGCCACCGCGGAGGTTGCGCGCCTCGTGTGCCAGCGCACTTCCCTCGACGACGATCACGCGTTCCTCTGTGGCCTGTTGCACGACGTGGGGATGGCGGCGAGCCTGATCGTGCTCAGTGACGCGGCGGCGGACCATCCCGTCGACTTCGCTTCTGCGTGGCCTGCGATCGTCGAAGTGCACGAGAGCGCGGGGCGCAAGCTCGCCAACCTCTGGACGCTCCCCCCGGAGATTGGCGCCGTGATCGAGGGTCATCACGGGAAGAACGGCTTCCCCACGTCGACGGCCGCCGCCGTCGCGCTCGCCGACATGCTCGTCACCGAACAGGGCGCGGGCATCGGCGCGGAGACGAGCCTCGAGCGCCTGAAGCTCGCCTGCGACTTTCTCGTGATGGGAGACGAAGCCCTGGAGCAGCTCCGCGCGGACACGGCCCGCGTGCTCGCCGAGCTGGGTTGATCCGTTCTGGGCAGGCCGCCCGCGCGGCACGCGGTTTGCGTCCTCCGAGAGCGTGGAGCTACGCGACAAGGTCGTCGTCATCACCGGGGCTTCGGCAGGCATCGGGCGCGCGACGATGCGCGCTTTCGCCGCTCGGGGAGCGCGCGTCGGGCTGATCGCCCGCGACGGAGCGCGTCTCGAGGCGGCGCGCTCCGAGGCCGTCGAGCTCGGAGTGCCTGCCGTTGCCGTGTCGGCAGACGTGGCGGATGCGCAGGCGCTCGAGGCGGCGGCGGAGCGCTTCGAGAACGAGCTCGGTCCCATCGACGTGTGGGTCAACAACGCGATGACGACCGTGTTCTCGCGCTTCGACGCGATGACCCCCGAGGAGTTTCGTCGCGTTACGGAGGTCACCTATCTCGGCACGGTGCACGGCACCCTGGCGGCCCTGCGCCGCATGCGCCTGCGCGATCGGGGTGTGATCGTCCAGGTCGGCTCGGCGCTCGCGTACCGAGGCATTCCGCTGCAATCGGCCTACTGTGGCGCCAAGCACGCGGCGCGCGGGTTCACGGATTCGGTGCGCTCCGAGCTCCTGCACGACCGGAGCGCCATCCACGTGACCATGGTGCACTTGCCGGCCGTGAACACGCCGCAGTTCGACTGGTGCGAGAACCGGATGTCCCGCCGCGCGCAGCCCGTGCCCCCCATCTTCCAGCCCGAGGTGGCGGCGGAAGCCATCGTGTGGGCCGCCCGCCACAAGCGACGGGAGCTCTACGTCGGTTGGCCCGCCGTGAAGACGATCCTCGGCAACAAGGTCGCTCCGAGCATCGGGGATCGCGTGGCCGCACGCAGGGGTTGGGAAGGACAGATGACGGAAGAGCCGGAGCCGGAGGTGCGCGCCGGCAACTTGTTCCTCCCCGTCCCCGGAAACTTCGGTGCCCACGGGCGCTTCGACGCGCGAGCCAAACCGTCGAGCATTCAGCTGTGGCTGAGCACGCACCGGCGGCACCTGGCGCTCGCGCTTTCGCTCTTCGCCGCGGTGTCGGGTACGGCGTTGCTCGCGAACCGCGCCTGACGGTGCCTCGTCACCAGGCCAGATCGCGCGGCCGCGCGCGCTCGGCGTTGCGCTCGACGGCGACCACGCGCCCGGCGGAGAAGCGAATCACGCGGTCGGCCATGCGCGCGATGGCGACGTTGTGCGTGATCACCGCAGTCGTCGTTCCGAGCTCCCGATTGACGCGCTCGAGCGCCTCGAGCACGAGCACGCCCGTCTCGAAATCGAGCGCGCCCGTCGGCTCGTCGCACAAAAGGATTTGAGGGCGCTTGGCGATCGCGCGAGCGATCGCGACGCGCTGCTGCTCGCCGCCCGAGAGCTGGGCGGGGAAATGGTGCTGCCGATCGCCGAGCCCTACCACTTGCAGGGCGGCGGACGGATCCATCGGATCTTCCGCGATCTCGGTCACGAGCTCGACGTTCTCGAGCGCGGTGAGGCTCGGGATCAGGTTGTAGAACTGGAACACGAACCCGACGTGCTCGCGGCGGTAACGCGTGAGCTCCCGTTCGTCCGCAGCGGTGAGCTCGCGTCCGCGGTAAATCACCGTTCCGGACGTCGGAACGTCGAGCCCGCCCAGGATGTTGAGCAGCGTCGATTTTCCGCTGCCGGAAGGCCCGAGCAGGACGACGAGCTCGCCGGCATAGAAGTCGACGTTGGCGCCGCGCAAGGCATAGACGACGACCTCCCCCTCCCCGTACGTCTTGGTGAGATCGCGCGCGGACAACACGACCTCGGGGTGTCGCGGCTCGTTCGGAACCGGAACGGCTCCCGAGCGCCAGTCGGTCATCGCGCCGCGACCTCCGCACCGGGCTGCACCTGATCGCTCGGGTGGAGAACGACGCGATCGCCCGGAGACAGGCCCGAGAGGATCTGCACGGTTCGCCCAGTGCGTTCCCCGATTCGGACCGGCGTGAGCCGGGCGCGGGACTCCTCGTCGACCCGGAACACGACCCACTCCTCGCCCCGTCGGAAGACGGCGCTCGCGGGCGCGAGGGTGAGGTCCGTCCCTTCCCAGGCGACGATGCGTGCCTCGACGCGAAAGCCGTCGCCGAGCTCGGTCCACCGCTCCGGAGGATCGGTGATGTCCAAAATCACGTTCACCCGCTGCTCCTCGACGCCGAGCGCGCTCAAGCGGGTGAACGCGGAGGGCTCCACCCGGCGCACGCGCGCCGCGAGCGGGGCGCCGCCCCAGGCTTCGATCGTCGCCTCGGCGCCGGGACGGAGGCGGACCGCGTCGGTCGAGAGCACGTCGACGACGACCTCGAGAGCTCGCGGGTCACCGAGCTCGAGGAGCGCTTCCCCCGCCTGAACGGGCCCCGCGTGCTCGCGGAGCACGCGCAACACGGTGCCGTCGATGGGCGAGGTCACCTCGAGCGCGCCCTCCTTCTTGCGGTCGCCGGAAATTCTGAGGAGCGCCGCGCGCGCCGTCTGCACTTCGTGCTCGGCGACGCGCACGCCGAAACGCAACGACTCGAGCTCGGCCTCCGCACTGCGCTCGTTCACGAGCGATTGCTGGAACGCCGCGCTCGAGATGGCGCCGCTCGCCATGAGCTTTCGATCGCGCTCCGCCTCCGAGCGGGCCAGCTCGGCTTGCGCCTCCGCGCGCGCGATCTGGGCACGCGCTTGGCGTTCGGCGGCGAGGGCTGCCGCCAAACGCGCCTCTGCCGCCGCTCGCGAGCGCTCGTCGAGCAGGGGCGGCGTTGCCGGCGTGATGCGCGCGAGCACCGCATCGCGCTTCACCGAATCTCCCGGCTCCCAATCGACGCGCGCGAGGTTGCCGGAGAGTGGCGCGGTGACCGAATAGCGATCCTTGACGCGCGTGCGCCCGTCTTCGTCGACGGTGACGCGCAGCGTGCCGCGCGTGACCGTCCCGACGTCGACGGGGACGGGCTCCGGCATCCACGCGACGACCAGGCCCGCCACCAGCGCCACCGCGAACGCGGCGAGCACTCCCCGCCGCACCCCGCGTGCGAGCGCACGGCGCCTTCGGTTCTTCCGTTCGACGGACGAGGCTTCCGAGCCTTTCGGTGCGAGCGACACCGGTTCCCGCAATCCCAGAGGCTCGGCTCGCGCCTCCTTTCGGTCGACTTGCGAAGGGTCTCCGTGCGCCATCATTCCCTCGTCTTCAGTACCCCTACCAGGTCCAGTCGATCGATGCGCCGCCGAACGAGCAGGGCGCTCGCCGCGCCCGAAACCAGCGTCACGATTAGCGCAAAGGCGTAGCTCCGCGTCGTGAGGATCACCGGAATCCGGTACGTTTCCGGATCGGCGAGCCCCGCCATCGCGCTCACGAGCCAGTGGCCGAACCAGAGCCCGAACGGCAGCGCGACCAGGACTTGGAGCGAAAGCTCCCCCAACAGAACGGTGGACACCTCGGCGCGCGTGAACCCGAGCACGCGCAGCGTGGCGAGCTCCCGGGCGCGCATCGCGAGCGAGATGCGCGCGTTGTTGTACACGACGCCCACGGTGATCACGGCGGCGAGCAGCGCCACGACCACGGCGAACGTCGTGAGCAACCCACCGCTCTGCTCGTTGAAGCTCCGCACCAGATCCGCTCGCCGGGTGATGTCGGCCACGATCGGAAACTCGCGGAGCCGCCGGTTGGTGCGCGCGGCAGCGAGCGGATCGGCACGGAGCAGAGCAACCGAGACCAACGGCTCTTCCCCGAGCACGGCGCGCAGCGCCGGCAGGCGCATGTGCCCCTGCAGCCCGAAAGGCTCCTCGACCAACCCGGAGACGACGATTTTGCGCGTGTCGTGGCGCCCTTCGCGAAGCCGAACGGTGATGGTGTCGCCGACGGAAACCCCGAGCCGTTCGGCGAGGATGCTGGTGAGCACGACGCCGGAGACCGGGAGCGGAACGCGGCGCCCGTCGAGATCGGTCAGCGTTCGGAGCTCGCCGCCGTCGGGATACCCCCAAATGAGGCCGTCGCGCGCGCGATGGCCGACTTCGAATCGGACGGGCACCGCGCGCAGACCCTCGGCGTGGAGGATGCCCGGAACGTGGGCGAGCTCGCGGACGACGCGTTCCGGTTGCGGATTGCGGAAGGTGACGGTGATGTCTTCGCGCATCACCTCGGAGAACTGCAGGTGCATGAGACGTTCGACGCCGTCGTAGAGCCAGCCGCCGATCACGCTGAGCCCCGTGGCGGCCGCGATGGCGACCGCCGAGCCCACGACGCGCAGCGGACGCCGCTCCGCCTCGCGCACCACGAGGGACACCATCGTGCCGAGGAGGCGCGCCAGGCCCAGGCGGTCGAGAACTCCGACGCGATAGCGCGCCGGCGCGGGCGGGCGCATCGCCTCGGCCGGGGGCATGCGCACGGCGTGGCGAACCGAGGCGAACGCCCCGACCGATGCCGCGAGCACGCTGATGCCGATGGCAACCACCGCGTCGGCAGCGTCGAGGCGGAACGCGAGGTCGGGAAAGCGGAAGAATTCCCCGTAGAGCGCCACCATGGCGCGGCCCGTCCACAGGCCGAAACCGAGCCCGAATGCGGCGCCGAGCCCGCTTATCAGCGTGACCAGGAAGAGGAAGTGTCCGGCGATGCTGGCGTTCGAGTAGCCGAGAGCCTTGAGCGTTGCGATGTCCGGCTGCTGGAGCCGAACGAGCCGCGAGAGCACCATGTTCACGAGCAGCGCGGCGACGGCCAAAAACACGCTGGGCAAGAACGTCGCCATGGCCCGAAGCTGCGTCAGCTCCCCATCGAGCATTTGATTGGAGGGCTGGCGCGCCCGTCCGTACGCTCCGAAACCGCCGTACGGCGCGAGCACGGCGTCGAGCTCCGCGATGACCGCGGCCTGCGAGGCGCCGGGGCCGAGATCGAGCGAAACGTCGTTGAACGCACCCTCCATGCGGAACGTGCTCGCGACCGTGTCCGGATCCATCCAGAGCACCGCGAAGCGATCGGGCTCCGCGCTCATCGCGTCCGGGGCGACGGCCATCACGTACTCGGGGGACGTCGCCGTGCCGACGATGGTCACCATGCGGCGCGTGCCGTTGATCACCGCCGGAATCCGATCGCCGGGACCGATTCCGCGCGCCTCGGCGAACGAGTGCAAAAGGACGGCCTCCTCCTTGCCGCTCCGTTCGGGCCGCCTTCCTTGCACCAGCGCAATCGCGTTCAGCCCCTCGCGCTCCGGCGGCGGCAGCCCGATCACGCGGGCCTGAATCGGATCGGGCGCGTCCTCGAGCAGGAGCGTCGCTCCCTCGGACACGCGGGCCTGCACGCGCTCCACGCCGGAAATGGCTTCGATGCGCCCGACCAGGTGATTGGGGGCGCGCTCGAGCAGCGCGAAGACGTCCGCGAGTCGGTACCGATCGTAGAACGCGTCGCGCGCCCGCTCGAGCGCCGCGTAGCTCCCGTCGAGCGCCGTGTAGCTCGTGATCCCGCAGGCCACGACCAAGGCGATCGTGATCACCTGGCCCTTCATGCGGGCGAGGTCGCGGAGCGCCTTCTTGCGGAGAGCGGCCGCCATGGTCGGGCCGTACCCCGAAGCAAGGTGGATGCCAGTGCCAAAAGCGGCAACGGCGCGGGATCTGCGCCGTTCGCGGGCTCACGAGCAGCGCCCGAGCGCAGGATCTGCGCCGGCCGACGGCGTAGCAGCCGGCCGGCTCGCCGCGCTCTGGAAGGCGGCCAGGGAGCTACGAACGGTCCGGAACGCGCCGAAGGACGCGGCGGACGGCGCCGAGCAACGTGTGCCCCTGAGACCTGGGTCCCACGCCAAACCGTCTCCGCGCTCAGACCACGGGCAACCGCTTCTGGCCGAACGGCAGCGATTCGTTGCCGCTGTCGATCCGCAGCATGCCCGCGCCGTCGAGCGGGGGCTCCCCCTCGGGCGTCTCGAGCGGTCCCGTCCACTCGTAGGCGTCGTTCGGGAGACTTCCCGGTAACGTCGGCTGTGCGGTGCGTTCGAAGAGCTGGAAGTCGTGCCGAGCCGTGAGCTCGAGTGGCAGGTTGCGCGCCGGGCCGCCTCGTCGGAACCACGCGCGCGCCCGTTCGACGTTGCTGACGAGCACGTGGTGTTGGGGATCGCTGCGGGCGGCGGTGAGGAAGTGGCTCATCATGCCGTCGAGATCCCCGCGGGCCTTCGCAATCAGCGCGAGATAGTTGTAGGCCAGCCCGGGCGCGGGGAACCCGAGCTCGATCGCGCGCCGAACGTGCGCTTCTGCGGCGTCGAGCTCCCCGTTTCGATAGTAGGCGCCACCCAGGTCGAGGTGCGCGGCGTGGTAGTCTCCGAGCCGGCCCAGAATCGCCCGGCACTCGTCGACGCCTTCCAGGTAGCCGTCACGCAGCCCGCTGTTCTGGGAAAACCACTCGCTGAGCAGGCGCGTGTCGGCCTCGCTCGCGTCGAACGGCACCTTGAGCTCCTGGAACGTACCCGTGAAGTACACCTCGCGATCGAGCCAGCCGGCGGCCTCGGCGTCCACGAAATCCTTCGTGCCCGGATAGACCGAGAGGCACGAGAAGATGTACTGATGGGGGCGCGCGAGCTCGAGGAACTCGAGCGTTTCGCGGAACGTCTCCGCCGTCTCTCCGCGGTTGCCGAGCATCATGTAGAAGCGGACGTGCACGCCGTACTTCTTCGCCATCTCGACGGCTTCGAGGATCTCCTCCTTCGTGATCCGCTTGTGGATGGCGTCCAAGATGCGCTGGGAGCCGGATTCGACACCGAGGCTCAAGCGTTGGCAGCCGGCGAGGCGCATCTCGTAGAGCAGCTCCTCGCTCAAGACGTCCACGCGGGTGTCGCAGCTCCAGAGGAAATTCAGCTTCCGCTCGCGGATACCGCGACAGAGCTCGATCACGCGCTTCTTGTTGGTGGTGAAAGTATCGTCTTTCACCTGCACCATCTTCACGCGCAGGCGGGGGAGCACGCTCTCCAGCGCGTCGAGCACGTACGGAATCGAGTGCCCGCGAAACCCGCGCCCCCAGCTCGTTTCGGCGCCGCAGAAGGTGCACGCCCACGGGCAGCCGCGCGAGGTCATCAGAATGTGCGTGTCGAAGTAGCGTTGCGGCGAAGCGAGCACGTCGAGGTCCCGGAGCGACTCGCGTTCCGGAGCGCGGACGATGGACGCCCCCGAGCGGTACACCGTTCCCGCGACTCCCGACAGCGACCGTCCCTGCCGGAGGCGTTCGATGATTTCGAGGAACGTGACGTCGCTCTCGCCCACGCACACCAGATCGATCTCCGGGTAATGGGCGAGCATCTCGCGCGCGAGCGGCGTCGCATGGGGCCCGCCGATGATCACGGGGCGATCCGGGCGTCGTCGTTTGAGCTCCCGGGCGACGAGCGCGACGCCCCGCCGATTCGCGGTCCAGCACGACATGCCGTACAGGTCGGCGTCGAGCCGTTCGATCACCTCTTCGACGGCGGACCACGCGAACGCCGAGAGGTTGAGCACCTTCACCTGGTGCCCCGCACGGAGCGCCTGCGCCGCAAGCGAGAACAGGCCGTAGGGCGTTTGGAAAAAATCCGCGTCGAGGTCGCCCTCTCGATACTCTTCGGGTGGTCCGTCGCGACCGAAGCGCTCGGCCGATTCGCCGCGAAGCGGGATCTTCCAAGGGGGTGGATAGATCAGGGCGATGCGCATCGAGAGGGTCGCCGGGGGAAAAAGACGCGGTCAGAATAGCAGCTCTCGCCGAAAGCCGCCTCGCCGCGCCCGGGCCTTGCCCTCGCCCCGCGCTCTCGAATACCAAAAGCCATGGATTTCTGGGCGCGCACGCCGGGGCCTCTGCTCTATGCGCACCGCGGCGCGAGCGCCGAGCTCCCCGAGAACACGCTGCCGGCGTTCCGCCGCGCGCTCGAGCTCGGGGCCGACGTGCTCGAATGCGACGTGCACGCGACGCGCGACGGGGTCTTCGTGATTTCGCACGACCCGACGGGCTTGCGCACGTGCGGTGTTCCGCGGCGCATCGCCGAGTGCAGCTACCGGGAGGTGGCGACCTGGGATGCCGGCTTCGGGTTCGTGGACGCCGAGGGGCGGCGGCCGTATGCCGGCTCGGGGCTCCGGCTCGTGCGCCTCGAGGCCGCTCTCGAAGAGCTTCCCGAGGCTGCCTTCAACGTCGACGTGAAGGAGGCGACGGTCGCCGAGGTGCGCGCGCTCGTTGCGCTCCTCGACACCGTCCGCGCGCGTGATCGGGTTCTGCTTACCAGCTTTTCCGCGAGGGTGATCGGGCGCCTCCGACGCGCAGGAGACCGCGGCATCACCGGGATCTCGAGGCTTGGCGTCGCCAGCCTCTACTTCGCTCCCGCACGCCTCCTCTCCCTGTTTCGACCCGCGGGTGCTCGCGCGCAGATCCCCACGCGCGCCGGTGGTCTCGACTTGGCGACACCCGGCTTCGTTCGAAAGTGCCACCGCGTCGGAATCGCCGTCGACTACTGGGTCATCAACGACCCGGAAGGGGCCGCGCGCCTCCTCGACCTCGGCGCCGACGGGATCATGACCGACGATCCCTGCGCGATCGCCCCCGTTTTCGAGCGTTCTCCACGAACCGAAGCCTGGCGCGCGCGCCATCGGCGCAGTGGCACCACATCCTAAGTGACGGCTCAGTGAGGGGTAGACCGGTCTCTATACAAAACCTAACGGGCCGAGCAAAAAGAGGGGAGGAATAATGGGGTTCGACGCATCAGTAAAAA
>QGUH01000797.1 GCA_003242355.1 Pseudomonadota bacterium | reverse complement strand
CTTTTATCTTTTGTTGTTTTTCTTGTTCTCGCTACCCCCTTGATCTTCACTATTCGCTTCGGTCGCATCGTCCGATGTGTATAAGAGACCGGAGTTGTCGAGCGGGCGGTGGTCGCGCATCGGTGCGTGGTCGGGTGACGACCGCGGGCGCATTCCGCCGTTCGATGCCATCGAGCTCGAGCTGACGCCCTTGTGGGTGCGCGAAGGGGAAAAGCCGAGCGATCAGTGATGCGTGGCACTCGGGCCGAGGGCCATCAAGGCGTGTATTCGTACAACTCGACCCAGTCGTAGTAGGCGGTGGCTCCGGCGGTTTGTTCCGTTACGGGGCCCGCCCATGCGCTGCTCGACGAGGCCCAGATCGTGAGCAGGACGTTCTGGGGCAACGTCATTCGATCGATGTTCCGCGTCCACGTGTGGACGACGGCGCCATCGATGCGAAAGCGCGCGCCGGCTGGCGTCCACTCGATCTCGTAGATGTGATAGTCCGAGCTGGCGTCGAAGCCGAGGTCTAGCTTCTTCTCGTCGGTCGTCGGTGAAACCGGGGTCGTGACGGGCGGTGTGGTGGGGGGCCCGAGGTACACTTGCGCGTTGAACTGCATTTTCTCGGGCGTGGCGCCCAGGCACTCGATATCGAGCTCGTTCCAGTCGTCCGCGGGCCAGGGCGTGTAGATGGTGACCAGCGACGAAACCACCGCGGAGCCGCGAGCGAACCGGACGCGCGCACGGACGCGCCCATAGGTGAGGGTATCGTTCGAGCGCACCTCGGCGCCCAGGAACGTCTTGGGTTCGTTGGAGCCGTCTACGGTTCCGCTCGGCGCGGGGAGCAAGCGGAGCACGAGCGCACCGTCCTCCACGGACACGGTCGTTGGCGAAAAGAGCGCGAGGTTCGAATCCCACGAGTGCGTCATCAACTGCCAACGCGTCGCGTCCAGCGTGTCGAAGTCGTCGCGGAAGAGGAGCGAGAAGTCCTCGTCTGCCGGTTCCCCGTCGACCGGTCCCTTGGCTGCCGGTTCCCCGTCGTCCGGGGAAAGCGGGGACGGGGAGGTTGCGTGGGCATCGCACCCAGCGAGGCCCAGCAGCGCAGCGAGCGCGACCATGGAAACGTGTTCCCAAGACCGGAACCCGGAACGGGTGAGCGTGGCCCGCGTCGACGAGAGCGGCATGCGGCAGCTGTGGCCGAATCGCTTCCCGAGCGCATCTCACTTTTTGCGTTTTTGCCGGGCAGCCCGTCCGTCCGGGGGCGGTGCTACGCTGCGCGGGACCATGTCGCGCTCGCCGTCGGCTCTCTTCCAGCCGTTCCCGATGCGCTCGGGCATGCGGGCCCAGGCATGGCGCCATCAACCCGCGTACCGAAGGCCGCGCCATTTCCACGCCGAGCCGGAAGTCAACTTGGTGGTTCGCGGCAGCGCCACGCTCGGTGTGGGCGCGAAGGTGTTTGCCCTCGGCTCCGGTGAGCTCGTCTTGCTTCAACCGGGCCAGGATCACGAGCTCCTGGAAGCGAGCCCGGACCTCGAGCTCTTCGTCTTCGCGCTCCGTCCCGAGCTCGCGGCGCGCTTGGGTGACGTTTCGCGTCGTGCTGCGGGCAGTGCCGGCCAGCTCTTTCCGGAGGAGCTGGCCCGCGTGAGCGAAGAGCTCTTCGCCATCGGGAGCGTCGCCGACGCGACCGCCGTCGAGAGCTCGATCGTCGGGCTCTTCCAACGCATCGAGCCTCGGCTGGGGAGGCAACACGTCCTGAGTCGCCGCGCCGCCCTCGAGCTGCAAGCCGACCCGAGCGTTTCGGAAGCGGAGCTGGCCACGCGCCTCAACGCCACCCCGAGTGACGTGAGCCGGCGCTTTCATGGGGATATCGGCGTGCGGCTCGTCGAGTACCGAGCGCGTTTGCGACTCATGCGCTTCGTGCGTTTGGTCGACGCAGGGCAGAGTTTCAGCGAGGCAGCGTTGAACGCCGAATTCGGCAGTTACGCGCAATGCCACCGCATCTTTCAGCGCGTGTTCCGGTGCTCCCCTCGGCGCTACTTTGCCGGGGCCCGTCGGGAGCTCGACGACAAGCTCGAGCCGAGAGAATCGTAAAAACGCCGTGCGCAACGGCGCGCGAGCATGCGTCCGTTCGGGCGATCATCGAGGGGTCCACACGGCGCCTCGAGCCCGTCTCGTCAAGGCCGCGTGCGGCGGAGCCCGAATTACCGCCACCGCCCCAAACGAGCGCCCAGCCGTGAGCCCGCCTTCTCGAAGAAGCTCGAAACCGGGCGCCTGATCGAGCGATATCCGCGTTCAGTTCGGCAGAAATTCCTTGATGGCCTCGTACCAGACGTTCGCCATGTAGGCGTAGCCTTGGTCGTTCGGGTGTACGCCGTCGGGAGCGAGCCCCGAAGTCGGCATCTTGCTCATATCGACCAAGAGGAGGTGTTGGCCTTTCTCGATGCGGGCCTGGACGATGCCCGGAATCTTCGCGTTGTAGTTTCTGAGGTCCGCGCTATCGAAGCTCACCGGGGTGATCTGCGCGACCACGATGAGGGATTCGGGCGCGGCTTGCACGAGCTTTTCGAGGAGGCCGTCGAGGCGTTCGGCAGTGGTCCCCGGGTTGTCTGTGCTCGTGATGTCGTTCGTGCCGATCATCAACAGAATGATGTTCGGCGAGGCGGACAAAGCCGGATTCGGGATCAGGCTCGAGATCCCGCCGGAGCCGTATTTGCTGTGGCCGGGGTCGATGGTCCAGCCGGAGCGCCCTTCGTGGTTCTTCGGGAACGGCTTGCCAGCGACTTGATCGGGCCCGCTGCTCTGCGAGCCGACGAAGGTCAGCTTTTGATCGGCCTCGACCGCCAACTTGAACAAGGGCGAGCGGAAACCGGCGTGTTCCGCCGTTTGCAC
>QGUH01000796.1 GCA_003242355.1 Pseudomonadota bacterium | reverse complement strand
AACAAGCAGAAGTCTCCATAGTAGATCTTCTGGGGCGTCAGATGTGCATACGGCCGCCCCTCCGCCCAGCTCGTCACGAGATAGAACTCACCGGCGTCGCGAAGCGACAGAAACCCGCCCGAGCACAGGTAGGCGCCGACGTCGAGGGCGCGCGTGTGACGAGGGATGGCGTTCACGGTATCGAACGCGAGCAGCATCTCACAGGCTCGGTCGGCGCGGCGGTCGTGACCGAACTCGTTCGCGGTCGCCGTGTGGAGAACCAACACTCGCCGTTCGTCGCCGACGCCCACCTCGAGCCGAAGCGGCTGCCCGTAGCCCGTGCCCTTGTGTGCCCGCCGCGCCTCGGCCGTGTCCACGCCCAGCGGGATGACGGCGAGCAGCTTGCCTTCGGGGACGAGCTGCTCGACCAGCGGAGAGAGCTCCGCCACGTGGTCCCGGCTCGATTGGCCGAGTTCGGCATCGCCGCTCCTCCGTTACAAGGGGCGTGCCATGGCGACGACCCGGCTGCCAGCAGTTTCCACCGCGCTTCGTCGTGAGCCCTGCGCGCAAAGCAGGGGAGGGCGGACCCCGGCGGCGCAGAATCTGCGGCTCACGAGAGCCTCGACGCAGGAGGCGATGTTCCGCGAATGGCCGGAGCCGACTCGCTTTCTCGGGATCCGCTCGCGCCGCGGGGCTTTGCGTCGGCGCGCGGGCCCTTGGCACGACGTCTGCAAATGGCTCCCCAAGCGCCGCACTCCCGTGCGGGCCAGCGCCGCACTCCCGGACATCCTTCATTCGGAGCGAACAGATGCAAGCTGAAAAACCCTACGTCATCGTGGTGGGCGTTGACTATTCGCCGCAGGGCGAGCTCGCGCTCGAGCGCGCTTTCGAGATCGCCACCGAGCGGAAGAACGCGGAAGTGCACATCGTGCACGTCCTGCAAACGGTTGCTCTGATGGTGCCCGTGGAAGCGTCCGTGGGTCCCGTCGCCGACGGCTCCGTGCTGCAGAACGCTTCGGAGCAGTTGCGCAAGTACGCGGACGAGCGATTGCAGGCCTTCCGGGCCCGGGCCGCGGCCGAAGGCCGGCAGGGCATGCTGTTCGAGCGCGCGGTGTCGCACGTTCGGCTCGACGCACCCGCATACGAAATTGCGCAGCTCGCGTCCGATCTCGAGGCCGATCTCGTGATCGTCGGCACACACGGTCGCCGCGGTGCTGCTCGCCTGCTCGTCGGATCGGTGGCCGAGAACGTCGTTCGGCTCGCGCCGTGCCCGGTGCTCGTCGTGCGCCCGAAGAGCGTGGAGACCCAGGTGCCCAAGATCGAGCCACCGTGCCCGCGCTGCGTGGAAGCGCGCCGCGAGAGCGGCGGAAAAGAGCTGTGGTGCGAGCAGCACCGCGAGCGTCACGGTCGCCGCCACACGTACCACTACTTCGACCGCCTCTCCGCGGATACCAACTTCCCCTTGCTCATCCACGATCGCCGCTGAGCGAACCCGGCCCGTCGCGGCTCGCTCGGGCCCGGCCATCGCCGTGCCGGGCCCGACGCCCTCGACGGGCCACGCTGTTTCATCGTACCCGGCAAGCCCATGGTCCAATCGAGCTCCTACGTCGTTCGTTTCCGGGATGTCGACCTCACGTCCATCGCCGAGGTCGGCGGAAAGAATGCCTCACTCGGCGAGATGCTGCAGAGCCTCACGGCGCGCGGCATCCGCGTTCCCGATGGATTCGCCGTCACCGCGAGCGCGTTCCGCCTCCACCTCGAGCGTGCGGGCATCGCGGAGGAGATCTACGGGGCGCTCGACGCCCTCGACGTCCGCGACGTGAACGCGCTCGCTCGAGTCGGTCGGTTCGCGCGCGAGCGCATCAACGCGGCAGAGCTCCCGCCGGAAGTGGCACGAGCGGTCCTTTCGGCCTACGCGGAGCTGTCGCGCGAGTACCACGAGGAGGCGACCGACGTCGCGGTGCGCTCGAGCGCCACCGCCGAGGATTTGCCGACCGCGTCGTTCGCGGGTCAGCAGGAAACGTACTTGAACGTGCGTGGCCCGGCGGCGCTGCTCGCGGCGGTGCGAAGCTGCATGGCGTCGCTCTTCACGGATCGGGCGATCGTCTATCGCGCCGAGCGCGGCTTTTCCCACCGCGCGGTGGCGCTCTCGGTGGGCGTCCAGAAAATGGTGCGCAGCGATCTGGGCGCGGCCGGTGTGATCTTCACGCTGGACACGGAGACCGGGTTCCGCGACGTCGTGCTGATCACCGGAGCGTACGGTCTCGGCGAGACCGTGGTCCAAGGGCGGGTCAATCCCGACGAGATTTGGGTGCACAAGCCGACGCTCGAGCGCGGGTTCGCTCCCATCGTGCGACGCGAGCTCGGGGACAAGGCCGTGCGCCTGGTGTACGCATGCGGCGGCACGAAGACCGTCGTGGAAGAACGCGTTCCGCGCTCACTGCGCGAGAAGTTCGTGATCGACGA
The DNA here is from genome assembly GCA_003242355.1 of Pseudomonadota bacterium. Lineage (GTDB taxonomy): Bacteria > Myxococcota_A > Polyangia > Polyangiales > Polyangiaceae > PMG-095. The sequence continues at coordinate 424 of QGUH01000796.1, read as the reverse complement.
CTCCGAAGCGCTCACGCTTTCGCGTTGGGCCGTCGCCATCGAGCGGCACTACAGCGAGCGGCACGGCCGCTTCACGCCGATGGACATCGAGTGGGCCAAAGACGGAAGGACCGGGGAGTTGTTCATCGTGCAGGCCCGGCCCGAGACCGTGCATGCGCAGGTCCAGACGCCCCGCTTCGAGCTCTATCGCCTGAAGGGCAAAGGCGCGGTCGTCGCGCGCGGCAAGAGCGTCGGTGCGCGGGTGGCGAGCGGCAAGGCGCGCGTCGTCCACTCCGTCTCGGAGCTCGGCTCGTTCCAGCCGGGCGAAGTGCTCGTGGCGCGCATGACGGATCCCGATTGGAGGCCGGGGCTCAGGAAACCCGGGGCGGGGGTCAGGGCCCAGGGGGGCGAAAGGGGCAACCCCCCACCGTCCCGCCGCGACCCG
>QGUH01000795.1 GCA_003242355.1 Pseudomonadota bacterium | reverse complement strand
CCCCACAGGGCGCCCACCCAAACCGCGGGCGTCCCCGACCCCGCGCCGCGCCCGGGGCCCGTTGGCGCCCCCACCCCAACGGCAACGGCCCCCGAGGCGCCGAAACGGCGAACGCCCCTCGGCGGCGCCGAGATCGTAAACCCTTGGGAGTGATGGCCGCCCCGCCGCGCTCCCTTCGTATCCGAGGTACGGAGTCGTGACCCTTTCCACCGATCGACTCGCGCGGGCCATCCCCGCCGAGGTGCGTGACCTCTGCCGCAGGCTCGCCGACGCCGGCTACCCGAGCTGGGTCGTCGGCGGCTGCGTGCGCGACGAGCTCCTCGCCGAAATCGAGGGTCGAAGCGCCGAGAGCGTGCACCGCAACGATTGGGACATCGCGACGAGCGCTCGCCCCGAAACGGTGAAGAAGCTCTTCCGGCGCGTGATCCCGACCGGCATCGAGCACGGCACGGTCACCGTGCTCCTCAACGGGCAAGGCTACGAGGTCACGACGCTCCGCGGTGAGACCACGTACACCGACGGACGCCGCCCCGACAGCGTCTATTTCGTCGACGCGATCGAGCAGGATCTGGCCCGCCGCGATTTCACGGTGAACGCCATCGCCTACGATCCGCTGGCGGATCGGCTGATCGATCCGTTCGGCGGCATCCCGGATCTGCGCGCGCGCGTGCTGCGCGCCGTGGGAGAGCCCTCGGAGCGCTTCGCGGAGGACGGGCTGCGCGTGCTGCGCGCCGCGCGTTTCGTCGCGACGCTCGAGGCCGAGCTCGAGCCGCGCACGGCTCGGGCGATACAGCCGTCCCTGCAGAGCTACCGCAAGGTGAGCGCCGAGCGCATCCGCGAGGAGTGGCTGAAGACGATGAAGGCGCAGCGTCCGAGCCGGGCCTTCGAGGTAATGCGCGAGCACGGGATGCTCGCCATCACGGCGCCCGAGCTGCTCGAGTCCGTGGGGGTCGAGCAGAATCGGTACCATGCGTACGACGTGTGGCGGCACGCGCTCGCCTGCCTCGACGCCTGCCCGCGCGATCCCGTCTTGCGCGTCGCGGGCCTCCTGCACGACATCGGCAAGCCGCGCACGCGCGCCTTCAGCGAGAAAACGAACGACTATACGTTCTACGAGCACGAGCGCGTCGGCGCGGAGATGGCAGGTCCCCTGCTCGAGCGGCTGCGCTTCTCGAACGAGGAGCGCACGCGCATCGTCGCGCTCGTCCGCCATCACCTCATCTGTTACGACGACTCGTGGAGCGACGCGGCCGTGCGCCGCTGGCTCCGGCGCGTGGGCCCCGAGCTCGCTCCCGATCTGTACGAGCTCGCACAGGCCGACATCAAAGCGAAGGGCCGCGAAGTGAGCGAAGAGCTCCAGCAGATCGCCAATCTGCGCGCGCACGTCGAGCGCGTGCTCGCTGCCGGCGCGGCGCTCAGCGTGCGCGACCTCGCCGTCAACGGTCACGACCTCATGCGCGAGCTCGGGATCGAACCCGGGCCGGACCTCGGCAGGATCCTGCGCACCTTGCTCGAAGAGGTGGTCGAAGACCCGACCAAGAACACCCGCGAGCAGCTGCTCACCCGCGCCCGCGAGCTCGCGACGAACGCCTGAGCCGAACACGCTCCGCGCCCGGGCGCTCGCGACGAACGCCCGAGCCGAACGCGCCCCGCGCTCGGGAGCTCTCGATGAACGACTGAGCCGAACACCCCCCGCTCCCGGGAGCTCTTGATGAACGACTGGGCCGAGCACGCCCCGGGCCTGGGAACGCGCGACGAGCGCCCGAGCCGAATACGCCCCGCGCAGCGATTTGCACACGGAACTCCGCGTTTCGGCTCGCGATCCCGGTCGATACCCGAGACGGATTCTTCGCTGCGCCGCCGTGCGCCGAACGGCCCCCTCGCGGCCGCGAGCCAAACGGGATAGAGTTCTCCCTCGGTGGAGGATCCATGGCTTCTTCGTGGCTTGCTTGGACGATTCCCGTCGGATTTTTGCTCTTGTCTGCGTGCGGTGACGACGATCCCGATCCCGGAATGAGCTCCGGCAGCAGCGGTTCGGGCGGAGCGTCCGCGAACGGCGGCATGACGTCTTCGAAGGGGGGCTCCGCAACGACGACCGGCGGAACCGGCGACGGCGGAGCCAGCGAGGGTGGAACCAGCAGCAACGGAACCGGCGACGGCGGAGCCAGCGAGGGCGGAACCAGCAGCGGCGGCAAGGCGTCCGGCGGCACGAGCAGCGGCACGGGGGGAACCGGTAATGCGAGCGATGGCTGCGAGGCGCTCTGCGCCCGCGCCGTCGCCGAGTGCCCAGGCGCCAGCGCGAGCGACTGCCGAGAGGACTGCGAGCTTGCGGGATCGAAACCAGAATGCGAGGACGCGGCGAACGCATTCTTCGCGTGCACCGAGGACGCCGAGCTCGTGTGCGACGACGGTGCCTACGAGTTCCCGGATTGCGAGGACGAAGGGGTGGCGCTCTTGATTTGTACGTTCTCGGACCCGACCATCCAGCCGCTCTGCGAGGATTACTGCGCTCGAGCGGACGAAGCGCAGTGCCCCGACGCGCAACCCGTCGAGGATTGCGAGGTCGGGTGTTCGACTGCGGTCAGTCTCGTTCCCGAGTGCGCGGACGAATACAGGGCTCTCCTCGAATGCAGCGCCGCCGCCCCGTTCGCCTGTGAAGACGGCGAGCCCATAGCCAGCGGCTGCGAAACGGAAGCAACCGAGTATTTCCTCTGCTTCTTCGCAGGCGGCTTCGGCAACGACTGACGCGAGCGCCCGATCGGCACTCTTCTCGTTCGAGGGGCGGCGCGAGCCGCCCCTCGTGCGCCCGTTCGTTTCGTTCACTCCGATGGGTGAGCGACATGGACGCGCAAGCGACCCACGCAAAACG
>QGUH01000794.1 GCA_003242355.1 Pseudomonadota bacterium | reverse complement strand
TCGGAGATGTTGTAAGAGGGCAGAACGGGATCGAGCGCGAGCTCCGCCGCGCGATCGTCCGGGAGGGGTGAGACGAGGCGTTCGCCGCGCTCTTCGATGCGCAGCGGGTCGAGCCCTTCGAGGCGCGGCTCGGGAGGCTCTGGGGGTTTTTGCGGCACCACGGCGCTCGGCGCGGGCGCGAGCTTTCGTACCGGTTGCTCGGCGGGATCGGCCGAGCGCAGGCTGCGGAGCACGGGAATCAGCGCGAGCGCGATCCCGGCCGCCACGCTCAGAAGCGTCCAGCGCCCAGGGTGTGCCATCTCCTGCTCGGCTGTTATCGACGTCCGCGGCCGAGGGCCAACAAAAATCGGATCGGCTGGCGTGCCCGTCGGTCAGCGCGCCGATTTCGCGCCGACCGCCCGCTTGCGCGCCGCGCCGTGGCGCGGCGCGGGCGTGTCGAGCGGCACGAGCTGCAAGCTGGCGAGGACGACGCGCTCGCTGGGCTCCGACTGCGCGATGATGGCGCGCACCTGTCGGAAGTAGGCCCGGTACAGATCCTGGATGCGTCGGAGGTCGGCTTCCGACACCGCGAAGACGTTGTACGAAAAGATGCCGTCGGCGCCCGCGCTCAAGCGATCGAGCGCGACGCTCGCCCACCAGCGTTTCACGCGCAGCTCCGCTGCGGGATCGCGCCGCGTATCGAGCGCGAGCACCTCGCGCAGCTTGAGCGCGCCTTCGCCTTCCAGGATTTGCCCCGTGCGCACGAGCAGATCGAGGCAACGTTCCTCTTCTTCTTGCGGAATGCCGATCCGTTTCGCGATCCAGCCCGGCTCGTGCCGCGGCAGGCTCGTGTAATCGGTGAGCTCGAGCGTGCGCAGCACGGCTTGCGTCCAGGGCACCTCGTAGGCCGCGCGACGCGCCGCTTCGAGCTCCGCCCAACGCTGCGCGATCGACGGCAGCCCCGCAGGATCGGTGAACGCCGCGATGAACTCGAGCAGTCGGAGCGAGCTCTTCTCGACGAGCAGGAAGAATTCCGGAAGCTTCGGCTCTGCCGCACCGGAGAGCCAGCGCGCCACCGCGAACCGACTGCGCCCCGCCGCATGCGCGAGATCGACGATGGACGTACGCCCGCGCAAATCGTCGAGCAACGCCGCGACGCCGTCCCGACCGATGGGATCGACGCGCTCGAGCCAGCTCGGCGTCGTGCGATAAAAGTCGCAGAGCGCCGTCCGCACGTCGATGCCCGTGCGCGCCGCCATGCGGAGCGCATCCGCTGCGGTCGGAGCATTGCGCCCCGACTCCCACGCGTACACGACGTTGGTGCGGTACCCGAGCCTCCGACTCAAGGCCGCCTGCGAGCGGCGTCCGCGCAAAGCACGCACGAATTCTCGGGCAATTCGGGAGTAGTCGTACTCCATATGCTGGTAACTCGCACATATGGGGGCTGTCTGCCCAGAGGAAATGTGCGGATCAGCACTGGTCTTTCCCGAGTGGACCAGGCATTCTCCCGGTGGACACGGAGACCACGGTGCTCGTCCCTTCGCACACGATCCGCTGGTTCGCCGCCCGCTTCGGGGCGATCGCGCTCTTTGCGCTCACGGGGTGCATGGGCGGGCAAACGGGTGGCGAGATCCACGAAGAGCGCCCAGAGCCGCCGCATGTTTCCGAGGACGCGAGTGCGGGCTCGGGTGGCTGCGAGGCCGTGCGGTCGCCGCTTTCGCGTGAGGATCGGTCGCTGGGGTTCTCCGCCGACGACGTGCTCGCCATCGCCGAAGGCAGGTTCGCGACCGAGATCGCCTGGGCTTCCGCATCGGAGCTGGTGACGTTCGGTCCGGAAACGGGAACTTTGCCCTTCACGCTCGACCTCTCGTTCACCGGGAACGTGCAGCGCGTGCAGTGGGCTCCGAAGATGACATCGGGGCGTGGAGAAGCGGCAGGGCTCGGGTGCCCGCCCGAAGCGCTCGAGCTGTCCGTCTCGGTGCGCATGACGAGCGAGGGCGGCGCGCTCGACGAGACGTTTGCGACGGCGATCCGGGCGACCGGGCCCGATCTCGTGACGCTCGAGCACCGGCTCGATCTCGAGTCGCTGAATGGTTCTTTCACGGTCACGCCGCGCACGTCCGGGACGCGTCCGCGCACGCTCGTCGTCTCTGCGCGTTTCTCCGAGTACGGAGTGGTCGGAGCTCTGAAAGGAGAAATCGACGTCGAAGGCCCCAGCGGCACCGCCGGGCACGCCAGCGTCGTCTACGGCACGTTCCCGCCCGAGAATCACTGCGGTCCGGACGCCTTCGTCGTCCCGCTCGAGATCCGGCTCGGAGGTGCGAGCGCGGCCGAAGCCTGGGCGCTCGTCACCGATGCCTTCCCGGCGCCGCTCGCGTGGGCGTCCGGAGGGAGGACCACGCTTTCGTTCGACGCGACGCCCGCCGAGCGCGCCTGTCTCGAGCTTCGCCCACCGGAGGCGCCGCGGCTGTTCGTGCCGTTCTCCGCGCGCGTGTCCACGGCAGACGAGCGCCTCGACACCACGCTCTCGGGTCAGGTCGAGGCAGCATCCGATGCGAACGGCGTGCACGCACGCCTGCAAGCAGGGCGCGCGTGCGACGACGCCGACCTGGCTGCGTGCGGCATCGCCGGATTCGAGCGAGATGGTTACGCGGGCTACGGCGTGAACATGAAAGCCGAGGTCCGCAGCGGGGCGAGCGCAGCCGAGCCGAGCGGTGAGATCGTCGTCTTCGCGCGCCCGCCGACCGATTGCGTGTCGACTGCGAGCTCGGAGTGCCCGAGTCGCGGATCCGAAGCGCTCGAGAGCGGACGAATCGAAAAGGACTGAGGCGCGAGAGTGCTCGCGTATGGGATTGGCAAATCAGGAGGAAGCACGATGAGTCGAATCGAACGAAGC
>QGUH01000793.1 GCA_003242355.1 Pseudomonadota bacterium | reverse complement strand
CCGACTCCCGCGGCCGGCGGCGCATCGGCGGGCACGACGAGCGAGCAGCCGTCCTCCAGCGAGACGCCGACGACCTCGCCCGCCATCCTGGTGATGAAGATCATCGCCGTCGGTGCGGCGGTCCCCGAGCCCGAGCCCCTCGAGGTCGAGCAGGACGTCGAAGTGCACGTGGACGGCCCCGCCGCGGAGGCGGAGGCTGCCCCGGCCGAAGAGGTCGAGGCTGCGGGCGACGAAGCGCTCGAGATTCCCGTCGAAGTGGCGGCGGATTCCGAGGAGGAATCTGCCGCGTCGGCCGACGACGGCTTTCGCGAAGAGGCGATCTCCATTCCGCCGGGCGAGGTGGAAGCCGAGCCCGAAACGCCGACGCGCACGGAGGAGTCGGCCAAACCGCCGCCACCGCCGCGCCGCAAGTCGAAGCCGCCCGCCGGCAAGGCGCTGCCCCAGGCGAAGAAGAAGCAGCGGCGCGCCTGGTTCGAGGACTTGTTCGACGAGGAGTTCGCGCGCGCCGAAGCCCGTCTGTCGGACGAGCAGATCCGGCGGGAGGTCGACTTCATCGAGGACTCGCTCGGCGTCGCGCGGGGCGGAATGGTGCTCGATCTCGGCTGCGGCTCCGGCCGGTACGCGGTGGAGCTCGCGAGCCGCGGCTACGAGATGGTCGGTTTCGACCTGTCGCTCTATCAACTCGCGCTCGCCAAGGACCTCGCGCGCGCCCGCGGGCAAACGCTCGAGTTCGTGCAGGGCGACATGCGCGAGATGACGTTCGACGAGGTGTTCGACGGCGCCTATTGCTGGAACACGACCTTCGGCTACTTCGAGGAAGAGAAGAACATCGCCGTGCTCGAGGGCGTTTACCGCGCGTTGAAGCCCGGCGGCATGTTCCTCATCGACGTCATCAACCGCGATTTCGCGGTGTCGCAGTCACCCTGCCAGAACTGGTACGAGGGCGATGCGTGCGTGTGCATGGATGACATGAGCGTCGACTTCATCACGAGTCGACTGCGCGTGAAGCGCTCGGTCATCCTCGACGACGGGCGCACGCGCGAGTGCATTTACTCGATTCGCGTGTACTCCCTGCACGAGCTGGGCAAGCTCTTGCACGACGTCGGCTTCCGCGTCGCCGAGGCGAGCGGGCACACCGCGACGCCGGGCGTGTTCTTCGGCGACCACTCGTCCCGCATCATCGTCGTCGCAGAAAAGCCTTAGGCGAGACGCCCGGCTGGCGTCCGTCGCGGGGCCTTCTATGCTTTCCCGGTGCCGCTCGCCGCCTTCCACCCTGCGGTGCGTCGCTGGTTCGAAGAGAACCTGGGAGAGCCCACCCGTCCGCAGCGCGAGGGGTGGCTGCACATCCGCGCGCGTCGGAACACGTTGATTGCGGCTCCGACCGGGTCGGGCAAGACGCTCGCCGCGTTCTCGTGCGCGCTCGACGAGCTCTTCGCCGAGGGTGCCGAGCTCGCCGACGAGACGCGCGTCGTCTACGTGTCGCCGCTGCGTGCGCTCGCGACCGACATTCAGAAGAACCTCGAGCGGCCGCTCACCGAGATTCGACGGCTCGATCCGAGCTTGCCCGAGGTGCGCGTCCTCGTGCGCACGGGCGACACCGAGGCGAAGGTGCGGGCGTCGATGAGGAAGCGACCGCCGCACATCCTGGTGACGACGCCCGAGTCGCTCTACATCCTGCTCACGAGCGAGGGCGGGCGCCGCATGCTCGGCACCGTCCGCACGGTGATCGTGGACGAGATCCATCAGCTCTGTCGCGACAAGCGCGGCGCGCACCTCGCGCTCTCGCTCGAGCGCCTCGAGGCCCTGGTGGCAGAACGGGGGCCGCTGCTTCGAATCGGGCTCTCGGCGACGCAAAAACCGATCGAGAACGTCGCGCGCTTCCTCGTGGGCGTCGGGCGCTCCGTCGAAACGGTGGATGCGGGACACCTGCGCGCCATCGATCTCGGCATCGAGCTGCCGCCGTCGCCGCTCTCGGCGGTGTGCTCGCACGAGGTCTGGGACGAAATCTACGAGCGCATCGCCGAGCTCGTGCGCGCCCACCGCACGACGCTGGTCTTCGTGAACACGCGCAAGCTCGCCGAGCGCGTCGCGGCTCGTCTCGGAGCGCGGCTCGGCAACGAGCGGGTGGGGTGCCACCACGGCAGTCTTTCGCCCGAGCTGCGCCGCGACGCGGAAGATCGACTGAAGCGCGGCGCCCTCTCGGTGCTCGTGGCCACGGCTTCGCTCGAGCTCGGCATCGACATCGGCGACGTGGACCTCGTGATTCAGGTGGGCGCCACGCGATCGATCGCGACGCTGTTGCAACGGGTCGGGCGCGCGGGTCACGGAGTCGCGCGGTTGCCCAAGGGTCGCCTCTTCCCGCTCACCGAAGACGAGCTCGTCGAAGCCTATGCCGTCGTGCGCGCGGTGCGCGCCGGCCTGCTCGATCGCACGCCCGAGCCGCGGGCGCCGCTCGACATCCTGGCCCAGCAGATCGTCGCCGAGTGCGCGGGGACGTCGTGGTCCAAGGACGCGCTGTTCACCGCGTTCCGTCGCGCCTGGCCCTACCGCGACCTGTCGCGGGAGGACTTCGATGCGGTGATCCGCACGCACACCGGGCGACGCTGGTCGCTGCTCCACGAAGACGGTGTGCAGGGGATCGTGCATGCCACGCGGCGCGCGCGGCTCGTGGCGACGACGAGCGGCGGCGCGATTCCGGCCACCGCCGCCTACCAGGTCGTGCTCGAGCCCGAGGGCACGCTGGTCGGCACGCTCAACGAAGACTTCGCAATCGAGCCGAACGCGGGGGACGTGTTTCGGCTGGGACCGCGGGCGGGGCGGTTCGCTGGTGGGGGGCCGGGGGGGGGCGGGGCCACACACCCCCCGGGGCGCCGCCC
>QGUH01000792.1 GCA_003242355.1 Pseudomonadota bacterium | reverse complement strand
GTCGATGTCGCCGTCGTCCGCGGCCACGGGAGCGGGCGCGGCGGCCGCCGGGGGAGCGGGCTCCGACGAAGGAACCTCTTCCCCGCTCGTGTCGTAGTCGCCGCCCCATCCGCCGTCACCGTCGAGCGGTTCGCTCACGGACCCGGGCGGCGGCGCGTCATGGCCATGGAAGTCAGGGCGCGGAGCGCTGTGCTGTGGCAGCGCCGGCGCTGCCTGCCCGCCGTACAGCGCCGCCCGCCCGCTGGTCATCTTGTCGAAGTTCATTCGAGCGAACTCCGCGCGGAGCGCCGGGTCGCTCGTGCGACCAGTCGCCATGAGCCGTGCGACTGCGAAAGGCTTTGAGAGCTCATCCTTGGTGTAGCTCCGCTTGAGCCCGATGTCGCAGATCGCGCGAAGCTTCGCCTTCGTCTCCGCGTGCCGGAGAATGAACAGACGCATGTCCCGAAGCTGAGACTCGAACCCATCGTCGGTCTTCGATCGCGCCTTCATCGCCAGGACTTGCGGAGAGTCGTCGCGTAGGTCGAGTTCGACCTCGCCGCTGAGCGTGCGCAGCGATCCGTCGAAGTTTCGGACGTACCCGACTGCCCGATAGTGGCAGTACCTGGGCTCCCGGCCGTTGTCGAGACGGCCGCTGCGCTCCATGTCCCAATCGACGCCAGCGGCGGAGCCAATTCGCTTGATGGTCACGCCCGACAAGCCCAGCTTGCCACCACCGACGTTGTAGACCTCGCCGGGGTCGTCCGGATCTACGTGGACGAGTGAGATCGCGACCTCGCACCCCTCGGGGAGCGAGCCGCACACGGTCGCGGGCGAAACGAGGTGCATGCTCTCCGATGCCTTGCGGAGCTCCGTGTCGATCACGCGCGCGTCGTGCCATGCACCTACAACCTGCTCGGTCTGACGGGTTGCGAGAGCTGTGCTCTGTGCACCCGACGCGGATCGCTGAGCGCCGCTCGGGGCGGCGCCGGCAGGCTGTCCGCCGCTCTTGCGGCGAGCGAGTTCAGCCTTCGCGGCGGCGAGCCACTCCTTGTCGCGGTCCGCGTACTTCTTCCCCGGATTCTGCTCGAGATCGGACGAGATCCGCTTCACCCAGTACGCGATGTCGCGCGTCTCCGCCTGGTGAAGCGGAGTGTCCTTGTTGGTTCCGCCAGGTATCTTGAATGCCTGTGCCATCTGACTACCTCGTTGGTTTTGGATCCGACCTGAAGTCGCCCGCTCACGGGCGATGGGGGTGGTGTGGGTTTGGGGGGTGGTGGGTCACCCGCGAGCGAGCGGCCTCAAGTCGGTTCCCGGAGCTCGAGCTCCAATCGGCGCATCCCAGCGCGACGGACGGGGAAGACGCCGCGCGCGACGCGCCGATTGCAACCCGAGCTCAACTTGATTCGACGCAAACCTCCGTGTCTCGATTCACCTCGTCTTCGAGTGACCTCTCGAGTGCCCGGCTCGCCTCTTGCGCGCCCTCGTGTCCTGCCGCGACGAGCGGCTCGAGCCGGCGCATGACGCGCGCGATGACGTCACCTACGAGCTCGGGGTCGCGGCTCAATTCAGGTCCCTCGGTTTGGGCCGCGACGCCTCGCCGAGGTAGGCGAGCAACTCCGAGGCTTGATTCAACAGATCCCCAAAGAACTCGCCATGTGCGAGCCCTCGCTCGACACCAGCGAGCCAATGCCGCACCTGCTGGCGAGCACGCTGCTCGTCGCAATACGAAAGAGCGATCATCATAGGTCTCGACCCTCCCTGTTGTCCCGGTGTGGCGACTCGAGGACGCGGTCCTCGAGAAAGACTTCGAGAATACCCTTCGGCCGCGGGTCGCTCTCGGGAAGCGAGAGCCGGCAAAGGCAGACGGCTGCCGGGTGACCCTCCGCGACCTTGAGGGTCGTGCCGCACTCGGGGCAGCGAACCGTTCGGGTCATCGCTTCCACCGCCCTCCCGTCACCTCGTATCGGGCGAATTGGACGGGCACGGTCCCTGGCACCGGTGCGCAGATCGTGCGGCTCACACGGCCCTCTCCCTTCTCCCGGCGCTCCTGCTCGCACGCGGCGAGCCACAACGCCTCTTTCGCGGCCTCGATCTCGTCCGCCGGCGCGAGCTCGAGCGCGACGAGCTCTGGGTCCAATGCGGTGCCGCGGTAGACGATCAGCGAGATGATGGTCGTCTCACCAGTGTCGGGGTCGGACGCGCCGATCGCCTCGTAGTCGTCGGCGTCGATGCTGTACTCGGCGCGGACGTTGCGCTTCATCGCGACTCCCGCTGCACGCGGATGGGCGGCATCGACGCGACCGCGTCGAGCGCGGCCCGGACGGCGTCGTCCAGCCCTTCCGCTTGCCCTCGCCCGCTGCGCTCGATCTTGGAGCGCGGGCCGCCGGAGAAGACGAGGAGATGACAGCCGCACGGGCCATCACGCACCACGCTGATCGCGACCGCGCCGTTTGCGGCTACCTGCTCCTCGACGAGCCGAGCGACTCGCGCGAGCGTCTCCTGAGACAGCTTTCCAGGCATCATGACCTCCCGCGCGCGAACGCGTCGCGCGCCGCTTCTTCGACCGCCTCCCGCCCGAGCGCTGCTACCGCGGCCTCGGTGGCGTCGTCTCTCCAGAGCGCGACCAGCCGCCACCCGCCTACCCAGTCGGCTCCGCACACGAGGGTCGTCTCGGTGCCGTCGTCGCCCTCGACGTGGACCTCGAAGCGGATGGGCTCGATCATCGGACACCTCCGAGCGCGCCCGCGTCCGCGGGCAACCCGTAAGCCGTATTGAATAGTTCGCGGTGAACGCCGCCGACCGTCGTCCTCGGCGCCGCATCGAGCTCGGTGCGGCGGAGCGACGCCACCGGGACCACGCCGCCGGGGAATCGGAGCTCGCCCGTCGCGAGCTCGCGCTCGACC
>QGUH01000791.1 GCA_003242355.1 Pseudomonadota bacterium | reverse complement strand
GAGCTTCTTCTCCTGGATGGTCTTCACGAACACCACGGCGGGATCGGCGTTCGCGGCCAGGTCCGCGAAGCTCGCCGGAGCTTGCGCTCCCGGGGCCGCAGTCGGCGGAGGCGGGCTCGGCGGGGGTGGCGGCAGGGCCGTGACGGGCAATGCCGAGGCGGCCCCCGGGGTGGGCGGCGGCGCCTCCTGCTTGCAGGCGAGGGCCGCGCTCAGCGCCGCGACCAGAATCGGCGCACGAGCGTGCGCGCGGGAGAGCAGAGCGCTCAAGCGTTCGATTTGGCCACCTCGACGTAACGCATGCGCAGGTCGAACAGCGCCTGCGCGAGCACGCGCTCCTCCTCCCCCGTGAGATTCCCACGCGTCTTTTCCTGGAGGAGCGCAATCAAGTCGATGCTCTGCCGAGCGAGCGGCAGGTCCACCCTGCGCTCTCCGCTCACGGGATCCGGAGCGTCCCCGAGGTGGAGCAGCGCCGAGTGGCTGAGCGAGAGGACGAACGTCGTAAAGTCGATCGAGGGCAGATCGGCGCCGCCGCCGCGCGCACGCGCTTCCGCATAGGCGGCCTCTCCGGGATCCACGACCTCGTCGTCCTCACGCCCGTTGTCGCTCACGGCTCCTCCGACCGGGGCTCGCCTGCGCCCTCGCTCGTCACGCTCGGGCTCGCGCCTTCGTCACTCGTGTCCGTCGCCTTACCGCTCGCGGACGCCTGGGGTTCGGCGACCTTCTCGGCGGCGGGCGGCTCTGCGGCTGCTGGCGCGGGGACCTCTGCCGGCGCAGGAGCAGGAGCAGGCGGCTCTGCCGCTGCCGGCGCGGGGACAGGCGCCTCCGCGACGGCCGGCACGGGAGCCGGCGCCTCGGCGACGGCGGGTGCTGGAGCGGGCGGCTCTGCGACTGCTGCAGCGACGGCTGCCGATGCTGCCGCGGGCGCCGCGGGTTCGGCGACCACCTGGCGCGAGGGCGGCGGCTCCTCGGGCGCCGGAGCAACGGACAGCGGTCGGGGCGAAGGCGTGGACCGGGGAACCACCTGGTAGTCGCGCTCGGGCTCCGTTTGCAGCGCGGGCTGCTTGATGTCCACCTCGATCGCGTTCTCGGCCACGTCGGGCAGGACGCTCAAATGCTTCTCGATCTCGGCCTCGCTGAGCAGGCCCCTCCGCAGCAGGCGCTCGCGGACTCGGATATCGAACTTGAAGGATTCGGGGAGCGACATGGTTTCTCTCGTCAGGGGGGCTCGGAGTCGGGAGGGACGTCATCGCCCGAGCCGTCCCTCTCGTAGCGCCGAGGGGTACCCCGAAGCAAGCTCGCAACCGGGATGAGCGGCCCATCGGCCAACTGCGGCTCTTCCGCTGCGCGCTCCGCGGCGCGCAGCTCCTCGTCCGTCGCCGGGCGCACCTCGAGCACGTCGATTTCGAACGTGACGCGCTGGCCCGCGAGCGGGTGATTGGAATCGACGACGACCGCGTCGTCGCGCACCTCGAGCACACGCAACACCACCACCAGGCCTTCGGCGGTCTCGGCTTCGTAGCGATCGCCCGGGCGGACGTCGGCGGGCAGCTCGTCGCGATCGACTTCGAGGATCGCTTCCTTGCGGCGCGGACCGAATGCTTCCTCGGGACGCAGTGTGACGCGCACGTGATCGCCTGGCGCGCGGTTTTCGAGCGCGGCCTCGAGCGCAGGCAGCAGCACGCCGCGACCGTGGACGTAGCCGCTCTCCTGAGGCGCATCTTCGACCAGCTCGCCGTCGGCGTCTCGCGCCACGTAGCGCACGCGCACCCACGTGCCGGGACCGATTCGATAGCCACTCTCTCGGGCGCGGGCTCGGGCCATGGTCAACGAAACTCCTCGGCGAAGGGTAAGGCGTCGGGGGCAGCGAGCGTGCCGGCCAGGGCGCTCGCCGCAACCACTGCCGGGCTCGCGAGATACACGCGGCCGGGACCACTGCGCCCCGGATAGTTGCGATTCGCGGCGCTCACGGTCACCTGGTCGGGACGCGTCGACGTTCCTGGCCCCGCACCGATGCAGGCGCCGCACGCCGGCTCGAGCAGCTCGGCGCCCGCGGCGCGGAAGAGCTCGATGTAGCCGCGTTCCTCCGCATGGCGCCGCACACGATCCGACCCGAACTGGATGTAGAACGCCACACGCGGCGCGACGCGCACGCCGTGGCGCACCGCGGGCTCCAGGACGGCCGCGTACAGATCCATGTCGGCGGACTTGCTGCCCGTGCACGAGCCACCGTACGCGATGTCGATCGCGACGGCGCCGTGCCCAGCGCTCGCGAGCCGACTCACGGGGATCGCGTTCTTGGGGTCGGACGGGAGAGCGACCATCGGCTCGATTGCGTCGAGCGCGATCTCGATGCGCGCCGCGTACGTCGCGTCTTCGTCCGGCGCGAGGGCTCGTGCCCTGATCTCGACGGCGCGCTCGCCGCGCTGGCGCGCGAGCGTCTCGAGCAGCGCATCGTCCACCGGCAGGATCGCGGTCAACGCGCCGGCCTCCACGGCCATGTTGGCGAGCGTCGCACGTTCGTCGAGGGGCAGCGCCGCGATCCCGTTGCCCGAAAATTCGAGCACGCGGCCGACCAAGACGCCCTGCCGCACGTCGTCGCGGGCGAGGAGCGTGAGCCAAACGTCCTTCGCCGTCACGAAAGGACGCAGCCTGCCCACGAGCTCGACGCGAACCGACTCGGGCACCCGTACGCGAAAATCGGCCGTGACGAAACCCGCCGCCATGTCGGTGCTGCCCACGCCGAAGGCCAAGCAACCCAAAGCCCCTGCCGTGCACGTGTGGGAATCGGTGCCCACGACCAGATCCCCGGGCCGTGCCAGGCGCTCGACGATCAGGTTGTGGCAGATCCCCTCTCCGAGACCCGCGCCTGCCCCGTATTGCCGAAGGC
>QGUH01000790.1 GCA_003242355.1 Pseudomonadota bacterium | reverse complement strand
AATGCCGAGATTGGGGAGGCCCTGGAGGAGCTCGTCCCGCAGCGAGGGCAAGCTCAGGCTCGTCGCCAGGCGCTCGCCCACCAGGCTGAGGCCGGTCGTCGCGTACTGCTGCTCGAGCTTTTGCCGACCGAGGAAGCGAATGGAGGCAGCGCCCACGATCACCCGCGCCCGGTGCCAGAGACGCTCGGCGCGCGCCGGCTCGTCGCCGTCGCGGACCGCCACGCGACGGAACTCGGCGCGGAGCACCGAGACGACCCGCTGGAACTCGTCGAGGCTCGCTCCTTCTTGCTGAGCGCGTTCCAGGATTTCCTCGAACACCCTGCTGAAGCGTCCCTCGGCTCCCGCGAGATCCTGCGCGAGCGCGTCGAGCAGCAGAGACGGCCAGTCACCGAGCGCGTCGTTGGGAATCGAAACCGCGCCGTAGAGGGCGGCACGCAGCGCATCGCGACGCTGGCGAATGGCCTCCTGCAAGCTCGGCCATTCGTCGCGGCGCGCGCTGTGCGTCGCGTCGACCTGGTACCCGCATCCGCACGACTCGCGGCGCACGAAATCGACGGGGCCGATGCTCAGCTCGGGCACCGTCTCTCCGCGGAGCTGCCCGAGGACGTTGCGGATGGCGCGCTCGCCGAGCCACCACAACGGCTGGCGCACCGTGGAGAGCGGGGGGCGCGCGTAATGCGCCGAATCGATGTCGTCGAACCCGAAGACCGGGACGTCGCGCGGAACGCTCAGCCCGGCGTGCTCGAGAACGTCGAGCGCGCCGAGCGCCATGTCGTCGTTCGCGGTGGCGACCGCGTCGAAGGCCACGCCCCGATCGAGCACCGTGCGCATCGCCGCGGCGCCCGTGGGCACGGTGAACGCGCCGTGGACGACGAGCTGCTCGTCCACGGGAAGCCCGCGGCCGGCGAGCGCCTTTCGATATCCGGCGAGGCGACGGTTCGATTCGACGCTCGCCTCGGGCCCGGCGAGGAAGACGATGCGCTGGGCGCCGTGCACGTCGATCAGGTGCTCGACTCCGAGCTTCGCGCCACCTTCGTTGTCGATGATGACGCTCGGAATGCCGGGCAGCTCCACGCCGATGCTGCAAACGGGGAGCGGCGCGTACGATCGGCAGAATGCGGCGAGGGCCTCCGTCCCACAGAAATGGCCCACCGTCGCGGAGCAGACGATGACCCCGTCGACGCGGGTCGCGTCGAGCAGCCCGTAGACGTGATTCTGGGTGACTGCGGCCGGGACCGGCGCGCCGACGGGTTGCCCTATCACGACCAGCACGTTCACGTCGTTGGCCGTCGCCGCGCGTTCGACGGCGCGGCGCAGGGAGATCGCGTATTCGGAGACCAGGCTGTCGAACAGCAGCGCGACGGTGGGACGACGACGCGTCATGGGCGTAGGCTCCGTCCCCGCGCGGCCCGTCCGCGCCGAAGGGCGCTCGGCGCCGCGGCTCCGCGCACGGGCACGCTGCTCGAAGTCTTGGGCATGATGCGGCGCCTTCCGAGGTTCGTCGCGCTAGCGCGAGCTCACGACGCTCACGATACCGGGCGCCATGCGGGTGAGCGGCGCGAGCGCGCGCGCTTGCCAGGACAGCTTCTCGTCCACCAGGAACCGGATGGACATCGGGGGGCCCTCGGTTTGGACGAGATAGATGAATCGCACCAGCGCTTTGATGCAGCTCGAGTTGAGCAGGTACAGGCCGCGAATGTCGATGTCCACGCCGGGGAGCTCGAGCCGCCCCATTTCGGTGCGCACTTGCTCGAGGCCCTTTTTGAGCGGTTCGATGGCCACCATGTCGCCAGTGCCGGTCAGGCGCACCATCATTTTTCCATTCGCCACGGTGGCGTCCAAGGCGAACGATTCGAGCGTGACTTTGGCTACTGACGACATTGCAGCCGACCCTTTTGCGGCGCGACGGAGGAGTGGACGGAAATGGTGAGCTCGTTGCCTTCGATGGCGTAATCGACGTTCAGGCCCCCTTCCGCACGAATTCTGATCAAGCCCAGACCCGAGACGTCGTCCAACGGCGCCACTTCTCGGATCAAGCGATCGTAGAGCTCGACGGGATCTTCGGCGGACTGGATCTCCCGCAAGCGACACTCGACGTCGCGGAGTTGCTCGGGAGTGCCGCGGTTGCGCGCCATGAGCCGGAGTACGGCCGAAGTATCGGATCCGAGAAGCTCGGCCGAAATGCTCACGTCGGGCCCGGACGAATACTTGGCGAGGTTTTCGGCGAGCTCTTGTGCCGCCATGTGGAAGCGGGCCACGATGTCCGGATCGTCGACGAGCGAGTAGCAGAACTCCGACACCAGCCGAGACACCGCGCCCACCACGCGCGCGCTCGGAAACGAGCTCATCGTGATCGTCAGGACGGCCTTGGGGCGCGAATCCGTCGTCGGAACCGGCATCGAAAGCGCCTTTTGGGCGCTGACCCAACGAACGGTCATCGAGGTGCGCCCTTAAGCCCTTTCGCCCTCCGGCTCCCAGCCGGCACGGCTCGCATTTCGCGTGCCTTGCCGCCATCGCCACCAAGTCGAGCTCGCGCTCTGGGGGAGCGTCGGAGCGCGGGCGTTCCCGGTGACCCTGGTGGCCGATGTATGCGCCCCGTCCCCCCTGCGCAGCCTGCTCCTGCCAAGAGACGCCACACGCGCTCTGCGAGTACCGGTCGACCCAATCGACCGGCATCCCATCGCCCGCTCGAGGCGCGAAGATCGATTGTGTCTCGATGCTCCGCCGCTATCCGCAACTGGGTGCGCGACGCCGAACGAAGGCTCCTTCCGCGACGCCTCACGGGTAGCACGGCGCATCGTCGTCTCACGGGTAGCACGGTGCATCGTCGTCTCACGGGTAGCACGACGCATCGTCCCTTCTGCAATTGCGGTGTGGCGATCTTCGTCGGCGGG
>QGUH01000030.1 GCA_003242355.1 Pseudomonadota bacterium | reverse complement strand
CGGGCACCGGGCCGGCCTGGATATTGCCGGTTTTCCAAGACCCCGGGGGTGACCCGGCGCGGGGCCCCCCCCCCCTCGCCCTCGGGCCTGGGGGCCCGGCCCCCGTTGGACGGAACGATCACGGCGGCGTCGTGAGAAAGCGCGAGCACCGTCGTGCTTCCGTCCGGAGAGAGGGCTCGAACGTGCGCGATCAGCTCGTCGCGCGTTCCCGCCATCAGCAAAAGGCGCGCTCGATGACCACGGTCCTCGGCATGCGACAGCTCGTGCTCCAACAGCTGGAGCGCCGTCCAGGGGAGGCTCGGGCGCGCGGCATCGACGAGCCCGACGACGAAGAGAACGAGCCCGGCAAGCGCCAGCACGAGGGCGGGCTTCATGGACCGCCTCCGGCGTAACGAACGCGATAGAGCGTTTGCCGAGGGGCGCAATGCAAGGTCGCGCGCAAACCGCTTCGCCAAAGGTCGAGCGCCGACTCGAGCGTCGCGACGGGCTCGAGCTCGATGCCCGTCGCTTGCAACAAGCCGAGGCGATACGAAAAGTTCCACGGCTCGGGCACGCGTTCGCCGCCGAGCCCGATTGGAAGCACGACGTAGTCGATCGCGTGCCGTTCGAGATACTCGGCGACGCGCCCTTGCCGCAGTAGCGGCACGATCGCGTTGCTGGTGAGCCCTCCGAGCTCGAGGATGGGCCGACGCGCGTGGTAGCCGATCCCGCCGATGTCGAAGCTCGCGACCCGCGCCGTTTCCGGGAGGCGCGCGACGACGTGTCCCATCGCCACTTCGGTGCGCTCGATGTGCGTCACCGCATCGCGATGGGCCACTCTCCAAGCGAAGAGCGCGCGCCCGGGGCCGAGCGCGACGAGCACGAGTGCGACAATCGCGATTGCAATGCGTGCCGGTGTCGCGCGCTTCGGTCCCAAGGCATCGAGCCCGTCGCGGACGAGGCGCAACGTGCCGAGGCAAAGCAGCCACCCGAACGTCGCTGGAACGAGCGGCTGGTAGCGGCCGCCGTGGCCGAGCGTTGGGAGCAGCACGGCGTAGACGGCGAGGTGAAGCAGACAAAACAGGAGGAGCGCGCGGGAGCCGGGTTTCGTCCACGCGTCCGCCGCGCCCCACGCGCAGAGCCCGAGCGCGAGCCACGCGCCGAAGGAGTCGTGACTGCCGAGGGTGAACTCGCCGAGTCGGTCGAGCCAGTCGTCGAGCAGGAGCACGACGCGCCCCGTGGCGCTCGACCCCTCGAGCGGACCGATCCACATCCAACGTCGTCCGGCGAGCGTCGTGGGCAATGCGCTGCCCGTCGCGACCAGCGCCACACCGGCGTGCGCGAGCACCGCGAGCGCGGGGACGCCGAGAAGAGCGCCTGCTTCACGCAGGGTCGTCGGACGCCGGAGCAGGGCAAGCAATGGCACGAGCGCCACGGCTTCGGGGCGGGTCAGTGCGAGCGCGCCGAGCGCGACCCCGGTGAGCCGTCTCGGCCCGGGGCGCGGCGAGTACCAGCACGCGATCGCCGCCGTCGAGAGCGCCGCAAACAGCGTGGCTTCCATGCCGCTCGCGGCGAACCACACGAAGTTCGGCGCCGCTCCGAACCCGATGGCCGCGATGGCGGCGGCTCTCGGCGAATGACCGTCGGCGAGCAGGAGATGGAGCACGCACTGCCCCGCGAGCACGAACAGCACCGTGTTCAACGCGAGCGCGAACACCGGTGCGGGCGCGCCGAGCGCCTCGCCGACGGCGAGCAACAGCGCCCAGAGCGTGCTCGTCGCGCCCGAGCCGTGGGCCCCCGGGACGATCCCGAGCGTTCCGTGCTCGACCAGCGTGCGAGCCGCGAGCGCATGAATCCACGCGTCGTCGAGCGGGAAGCCGAGCGCTCCCGGACCGCCGACGACGATCGTCAACGCCGCGAGTTGGCAAACCAGGACCGCGATGGCCGCCGCTCGGCGAGCCCCGTCGCCGGACGGGGTGGACGCCTGGAGACGTCGCACGAGGGTCCACCCCGAGGTCATGGCAAGCTCCACGATCTAGAGCCCGTATCGGCGCACGTCTACACGGACGCGCACGACCGGCGAGCGACTACAGTGTCGGCGTTTGCGGTACCGACGTCTCCGCACCGCCGCACCCAACGGGCAGCGCCGGTCAGAGCGGGGTCCCGGAGCGAGCGGCGTTCACGGCGGCGTCGAGCGCACGCGGCGAGAAGCCGACGAGCAGACGCCCCATGACGTCGATGACCGGAATCGACGCGCCCCGCATACCGGCGCGTTCGAGCTTCTGGCGCATCTCTGCGGCCGCCGCCTGGCTCTCCTCGACGTCTTTCTTGATGACCGCGATCCCTTTGCCGCGCAGATAGCGCTCGGCCTGGTGGCACGGTTGGCACCACTCGGCGCCGTAGACGATGGCGACGATGGCGCCGTCGCCCGGGCGTGCGCTCGCCGTCGGGGCAGCGCCCGAGGGGGAGGGAGCGGCTCCGGGGCTCGGCGGCGCGAGGGCCTCGAGCCGCGCCTTGCGTCGGCTGGCGCCGAGCTCGTCCCACGCCGCGCGACTCATGGTCTTGAGGCGATAGCTGCCGTCGGGGGCCGTTTCGTTGAGGTCCGCGACGTAGATGAGCTGCCCCGTGCCCGCCTCGTTGCCCGCAACGACCACTCGCACCGTTTTTCGCGCCTCGGGCGGCACGTCCGAGGGCTTTTGGACGACGTGGAACTCGCCTTGGTCGTCGATCCACGTGAGCAAGAGGTTCGGCGTGTCCGGGCGGACGACGAGGGGCGGGAGCTCCTTGGGAAGCGGCGCCGCGGACTCGGAGGGAGCCGTGTCGCGGTCGCGGTCGCACGCCCCCGCGAGGAGCAAGGGGACGAGGAGCGCCAGGGACGAAACCCGCCGCAACCGGCCGAGCATACCGCGTCGTATAGCACGTCCGTCGCGCGCTCCTCGGCGGGCGCGCATCGGCGTTTCGCGCGGCGCAGGGCGCCCCGCGCTCAGCCCGTGCTCGCCCCGGCGCGCAACGCCTCGACGAACCGTGCATGCGAGGCAGCCACGAGCGCTCTCCGCTCGAGCACTCCGTGCGCGTGCACGTCTCCCTCCTTGTAGCAGGGCTGAGGAACCTCGAGCTTCGGTCTCAACAGCGCGAGGTGTGTCGGCGACGGCTCGACCCCGAGCTCGTCGAGAATTTCCGCCGCCACGAGCGCGCCCGTTTCCGCGGCGCCTTCGAGGCGCCCCGGAAAATCGACGGAGCAGTGCTCCCCACAGAAATGCACGGCGCCTTCGCGTCGGCCCTCGATGCCCCGCAAGCGCCATTGTCCCGGGCCGTAGCAGCTCGCGCTGCCGCGCGCGTGGCGCAAGCTCGGCCAGTGCACGCGAATTGCCGAGCCGGCCACGTAGCGATCCTGCACCATCGAAAAGAGGAGCTTCAGCTCCTCCAGGAACGCCGTGTAGCTCTGCTCCGGTGAGCGCTCGCCGTTGCGGACGCCGGCATCTCCGGCGACGATGGCGCTCAAGATGCCGTAGAGCGCCGTCGGCTCGTTCTGGATCGCGAGCGTCGCGTCCCACGTCTGCTCGAACGAAAGATCGGACAGCACGTTACCGCTCGAGGCATGGGGATCCCGCCAAACGCGCGACTCGAATGCGCCGGCCAGCTTCGCGGCGGTGCCGTAGGAGAGAGTGGTGATGGCCTCGCGCTTGTCCTGCGACAGCCGCACCCGAGACAAGTCGACCTCGCGCAGGACGCTGAACGGCAGCGCCAGCACGACGTGCTCCGCCTCGACTTGGAAACCAGAGCCACCCGGCTTCTCGAACGTGAGTCGGAAGCTTCGATCGCGTTCCTCGATCGCGAGCAGGCGACTCTCGAGTCGAATCTGCGGCCCGATGGCATTGACCAGGCGCCGGACGAGCTCGTCCCAGCCGTGGCGTGCGCGGTAGCGGTTGTCCCGCTGCCCGAAGAACTCGGTGGGCACGGGGCGCTCGCCGACCAGGTGCACGAGGTTCCGCGCGGACTGCCGCTCCGGATCGAGGCCGAGCTCGGTGCGAAAGCTCGCGGGCAGAAGCTTCGCCAGCGCGCTGCCCTCGGTCACGTTTTCGGCGAGCCACGCGGCGAGCGTCGTGTTGTCGAGCTCCGTGGCGACGTCCGGATCGAGGTCCGCTTCCTCGAGAGCGTGCACGGCGGCCTCGTGCACGAGAGCGAGCTCCTCGTGCACGACCTGCTCCTCGATGCGCTGCCCCCCCGCGTAGAAGATGCGCCCCGTGATCCCCGTTTGCGGTGCGTTCTCCTCGAGCTCGACGCCGAGCTCCGCGGCGAGGGCGTGCATCGCCGCGTCGTAAGTGCCGATGTACTCGGCACCGAGCTCGCACGCCGAGCGCGTCGCGAGCGTGGCCGGCAACTGGAACAGATTGCGTGCGGTCAGAATCCGCCCGCCGATTCGGTCGTTCGCCTCGTAGACCGTCACTTCGACGCTCGCCTGCCGGAGCCGGTAGGCGCAGTGCAGCCCGGCGAGCCCTGCGCCCACGATGACGATGCGATGCGTGGTCGGTGGGGCGGGCCCGATGGCGGGCGGCGGCTCTTCCGCGCACCCGAACGGCAACAGGCCTGCGAGGCCGACCCCGAGGACGTTCCGCCGAGGGAGACGGATCGAAGTGTCTCCCGTCGAACGCTTCGCTCCGCTCATCCCGGGTGCGCAGGCGGCAGCGAATCACGCCGCGCGGAAGAGCCCGCCCGAAGGCGTGCCGCCAGCGCGCGCGCCGACTCGACGAGCCCGATGAGCACGTAGAACGAGAGCAGCCAGACGAGGACGAACTGCGGCTTGAAGCGCTGCCAGACGAACGCGCTCGAACCGATGACGAAGAGCACGAGCAGCACGGTCGCCGTGTTGAGCTTCAGATCCTTGAACGAGCGGAAGCGCACGTTCGAGACCATGAGCAAGCTGAGCGCGATCGTGACCCCGAAGAGCAAGAGCGTGTATTGCTCCGCGCCGAGCGCGCCGTCGACCGCGTGATTGGCGACGATCAGCGAAATCAGGATGCCCGATGCGGGCGGCGTGGGCAGGCCGATCATGTACCGGGACGGCTTGTGCGGAGCGCCGCTCGGGCTCGTCGTGAGCACGTTGAAGCGCGCGAGCCGAATCGCGGCGCACGCAACGAACAAGAACGCGGTCAGGATGCCGGGAATGGGCTCGCGGTGCAGCACCCACTTGTAAACGAGCAGCGACGGAGCGACGCCGAACGAGATCACGTCTGCCAGCGAGTCGAGCTGCAGACCGAAAGCGCTCTGCGTTCGTGTCATCCGCGCGACACGACCATCCATGAGGTCGAACAACATCGCGAAGATGAGGAGCACTGCCGCCCGATACACGTCGTTTTCCGTCGGATCGTCTCGGGCGACCAGCCGGATTGCATTGAACCCGCAGAACACGCTGGCGAGCGTGATCAGGTTCGGCAAGACGAAGAGCGTCTTGCGGAGGTCGAGGCGCGGGCGACGGTGACGACGCAATCGCACGAGCGGAGCCTAGCGGTCTTGTTTCGGCGCGTCCAGCGTGACTGTCCTGGTCGTCCGGCCGAGGTTCCCGTGGGAGCACATCGACCGATACATGTTCGGCACTCCCTTGGCTGATTCCAGGCACCGGCCGTACGATCGCCGTATGCGACGCTGGCCCGTGTGCTCGGCGCTCTTGGTTTCGGCTTTCGCCACGCTCGGTTGTGCGAGCGATCGCGAGGGCCTGGAGCGCCGTTTGGCGGAGCTTGCCGACGATATCGCCCGGTTGCAGGCAAAAAACGACCGCCTGAGTGAGCGGCTCGACGCGCTCGAGACCCAACAGTCCGCTGCCACCCCGGCGGCGCCGGCCGCGACCCCAGCCCCAGCTGCCGAGCGCGTGGAGCGCCCCCCGTTGAAAGTGGTGAAGCTCGAGCCGCCCGAGGACCTGCCCCTTTCGCGTCCGAAAAGCCCCGAGGTCGCTCCCGAAGAGCGCCCCGACGCGCCGGGAGATCGGCCCGTGATTCGCCTGCGGGGCAAGGGAGAGCCCGGGAACGCGAGCCGGTCCACCGCTTCGGTGAAAGTGGTCGAGGGGGAGGAGCGTCGATGAAGGGTCTTTGCGCCGGGGGGCTCGTCGCGCTGGCGGCCGCAGTCGCGTCCTTCCCCGTCGCTGCGCAGGAAACCCGGAGCGCGCCCCCCACGGGGACCGCCGCGGCGGCCGAGGGTGTTCCCGCCGAGGGGCAGCACGTCGTCGTGACTCCAGGGCAGACCACCACGACCACGTACTATCAGCCGTTCGGGTTGCCCGCTCCGGGCACGGACGTCAACGCAGGGCTGCCGTCGAGCTCGCGCCCCATTACGGGAGACGAGCGCGACGGGTTCGATCTCGCTCCGCCCAGCGGCGGCAAGCCCGTGGTGCACGGGGATCCGGGCGCCCCCGGGATTCTCGACGAGGGCAGCCTGGGTGGTTCGCGCACGCTCGGTCGTCCGCTGTTGCACGTCGTGCGTCGTGGCGACACGCTCTGGGATTTGTCGGCGCGGTACTTCGACAGTCCGTGGGAGTGGCCCAAGCTCTGGCGTCAGAACGAGCAGATCCGCGACCCCCATTGGATCTATCCGGGCGATCAGATCCGCCTGAGCGCCACGGCGCCCATCGGGATTGCCGCGACGACCGTGCGCACGCCGGGCATTCAGCGCTCGCACGTGGGCGCGCGTATTCCGTCGGGCGCCATCTACCTTCGCGAACAAGGCTTCATCGGCGATCCCGAACGCGACGTGTGGGGGGAGATCGTCGGCGCGGTCGAAGAGCAGATGCTGCTCGCCGCCGGCAATCACGTCTACCTCGTGATCGAGGAGGGAAACACCGTCAAACCGGGGCAAGAGCTCACCGTGTTTCGCACCGTGCGCCCGCCGCAGGACGTGCCCGGGGCGCGCAAGCCGCCGGGGCGCATCGTGCGCGTGAATGGCACGGTGCGCATCGACGCGTGGAGCCCCAAGACGCGGGTCGCGCGCGCCATCATCACCGAATCGCTCGACGTGATCGAGCGCGGCGCGAAGGTCGGCCCGGTTCGGCGCAAGTTCGAGATCGTCGAGCCGCGCGCGAACAAGAAGAAGGTCGAGGCGCGCGTGCTCACGAGCTTGTACCCGCACGTCTACCTCGCCCAAAACCAGATCGTCTTTTTGGATCGTGGCAGCAGCGACGGGCTCGAGCCCGGCAACACGCTGGTCGTGATGCGGCGCGGGGATACGTGGCGGAAGAGCTTGGCCACGAGCTCGAGCACGATGCGCGATCGGCTGAACATGGACTCGCCCGAGCGGGTGGAGATCGAAAAGACGCCGCTCCTCGGCAACGAGAGCAACTTCCCCCCCGAGGCCGTGGCGGAGCTTCGCGTCTTGCGGGCGGATCCGAAGAGCTCGGTTGCCCTGGTGGTGCATGCGCGCCGCGAGCTGGTCCCGGGCGACCGGGCCGTCACCGCGGTTTCCCGGCCTGCTCCCGCCGCTGCAAAGAACTGACCGGGCGCGGGGCGTGGCTCCTCTGGGGGGCAGCTCCGGCGTCGGCCCGAAATCTAGGCTAAGCTTCGAGCCGCTCGGGTGTTCTTGCGCCCGGAAAGTCGAGCCCCATGTCGGCCATCGGCAGCGCGGCCTTCACCCTGGCGGTGATCCTGTACTCGGCCGCATCGACGCTCTTCTTCCTGGATCTCGTGCGTCCGGCGGCTCGCGTTTCCGCGTTCGGGCCGCGGGTGCTCCTGGCGGGAGGCGTCCTGCACGCGGCGCACGTCGTCATCGCGAGCCTTTTGCTCGGGGTCTGCCCGGTGGAGTCGCTGCCGTTCGCGCTGAGCTTCTGCGCGCTGATGGCCGTCTCGGCGTATGGCCTCGTGCGTCGGCGCTTCCGGGTGGACGCCCTCGGGGCGCTCGTCGGGCCGCTTGCGCTCACCTTCCTGATTGGGGCCGAGTTCGTCGAGGGGCGGTCGCTCGGGACTCCGGGCGCGAGCCCTCTGCTCATCCTGCACATCGCCGCGAACGTGCTCGGCGTCGGGTTGTTCCTGCTCGCCGGCGCGGCCGGAGCGTTCTACGTGATGCAAGAACGTCGCCTGAAGGCGCGGCGCTTCGCGTTCGGCGCGCGGCTGCCGCCGCTCGCCTCGCTCGACCGGGCGACCCATCGCCTGCTGCTCGCCGGTTTCCCTTTGCTCACCTTCGGGGTAGTGAGCGGCTCCCTCTTCGTCGGGCACATGAGCTTCGCGAGCGGTTCGGATCTTTTGCGCGCCCTGCTCGGGTATGCGAGCTGGCTCGTGCTCGGGCTCGTGCTCCTCTCGCGGCGGCTCGTCGGTTGGACGGGACGACGCGCTGCATACGGCACGCTCGCCGGAGTGGGCTGCGTGCTGCTGGTGATCGTGTTCTACGTGGCGCGGGTTCCTGCCGGATGATCGTCGTCGTCGGGCTGTCGCACCGCACGGCTCCCATCGAAATTCGGGAGCGGCTCTCGTTGCCGCGCGAGCGCGTGGTGCCGTTTCTGCAAGCGCTCGTGCAGCAGGCCCCCGTCGGCGAAGCGATGATGATTTCGACCTGCAATCGGGTCGAGATCGTCGCTGCGGGGCGCAACGGGGCGGATCTCGGGAGCGTGGCCGACGCGTGCGCGCTCGCCCTCGAACGCGAGGCGAGCGGGATTGGCAAACACCTCTACAGCTACGTGAGCGGCAGCGCGGTGCGCCACCTATTTCGCGTGGCCGCTTCGCTCGACTCCCTGGTGGTGGGTGAGCCGCAAATCCTCGGCCAGGTCAAGGACGCGTTCGAGCTCGCGCGCGGGGGCGGCACGCTCGGACCGGCCCTGTTCCGCACGTTGCCGCGTGCCCTCCGGGCGGCCAAGCGCGTGCGGACCGAAACGTCGATCGGCTCCGGACAGGTTTCCGTGCCGAGCGTCGCGGTGGATCTCACGCGGCAGATCTTCGGAGAGCTGCGCGGGCGCACGGCGCTGCTCGTCGGCTCCGGCGAGATGGCGGAGACGGTGGCACGCCTGCTCTCTGGGCAGGGAGCGCGCATTCAAGTGGTCGGGCGCACTCCCGAGCGGGTCGAGGAGCTCGCGCGCGCCGTTTCGGGCGAGCCACGACGTTGGCACGAGCTGCGCGCGGCGCTCGTCGATGCCGACGTGGTGATCGCGAGCACGAGCGCGCCCGGCTACGTCATCGACTACGAAATGGTGGTCGGATCGCGTCGTTCGCGGCGCGGCAGAGAGCAGTTCTACATCGACCTCGCGGTGCCGCGCGACGTGGACCCGAGAGCGAACGCGATCGACGGCGTGTTCGTCTACAACATCGACGATCTCTCCCAGGCCGTCGCGCAGACGTTGTCGCTACGCTCGCGCGAGGCCGCGATTGCCGAGGACATCATCGAGGACGAAACGCGGGGCTACGAGCGCTGGGCGGAGGGGGAGCAGGCCACGCCGACGATCGTGCGCTTGCGCGAGCGCGTGCGTGCGGTGCTGTCGTTCGAGCTGTCGCGCACGCTCCGCGGTCGGCTCAAGCACCTCGGCCCCGAAGAGCGCGCCGCGCTCGCCCGCATGCTCGAGGCGGTCGAAAACCGCCTGTTGCACGCGCCGCCCGTGCGCCTGCGCCGGCGGGCATGCGAGCCGGAGAGCTGCGAGCTCTCGTTCGAAGAGCTCTCGCAGGCGCTCAACGAGCTTTTCGAGCTCGACACGGCGGCCTCCGTGCAATACCTCCGCGACGAGGATTCGGAAGAAACCATGAACGATCCCATGCCGCGCACCGTGAGCGGGGAGGCATGACCCCCGTTCGCGTGGCCACCCGCAAGAGCGCCCTGGCGCTGGCGCAAACGCGCGCCTTCGTGGCCGAGTTGGTGAAGATCCATCCGGGTCTGCGCGTGGAGGAAGTTCCGCTCACGACCACGGGCGACCGCATTCAAGATCGCGCGCTGGCAGCGATCGGGGGCAAGGGGCTGTTCGTCAAGGAAATCGAAGAGGCGCTGCTCGACGGGCGCGCGGACTTCGCCGTGCATTCGCTCAAGGACGTTCCGCCCGAGCTGCCGCCGGGGCTCGTCATCGGGTGCACGCCGCTCCGCGAGGACGCCCGCGACGTCCTGGTGTCGTCGGACGGCCGAGGGCTCGCCGAGCTGCCGGCGCGCGCGCGCGTCGGCACGTCCTCGCTCCGCCGCAAAGTGCAGATCGAGGCGCTCCGGCCCGACCTCGAGGTGGTTGCCCTGCGCGGCAACGTCGATACGCGGCTTTCGAAGTGCGCCGCCGGCGAGGTGGCCGCGATCGTGCTGGCGCGCGCGGGGCTTGCGCGATTGGGGTTGCTCGCGCGCGTCACCGAGACGCTCGCGCCCGACGTGATGATTCCCGCCGTGGCCCAGGGGGCGCTCGGGATCGAGCACCGGGCCGACGACGAGCGGATTGCCGCGTTGCTCGCACCGCTTTCGCATACCGAAACGAAGATTTCGGTCACGTCGGAGCGCGGCGTGCTCCGGGAAGTCCAGGGAAACTGCCAGATCCCCGTGGCGGCGTACGCTCGGCGCGAGGGATCCGAGATCGTCCTTTCGGGACTGCTCGCCGAGGCCGATGGCTCGAACGTCCGTCGCGCGACCCTCCGCGCCGAATGGCCCACGCACGACGCCGACGCGGAAGCGCTGGGGCGAAAGCTCGGTCAGCGCTTGCGCGCGGGGACACCCGGGGCTTCTGCCTGACCTCCGAAAGCCGCTTGTGTGCGGGACGAGCATGGTAAAGTCCGCGCCATGCGAATCCGCCTGGGAATTCTCGGTCTCTGCTGCGTCCTCGCGCTCCCAATCGCGCTTCCTGCCTGCGGCGGCGGTCAACCCGAAGTCAAGCACGCCAACGTGCAGCCGGGGCCGATGCCGGAAGGTGGCGAGTGGCGTGGCGTCTATTACAGCCCGCTCTACGGCTACTTGCACCTCGAAGCGGACGACCGTGCGGCGAACGGCGCGTGGCGCACCGCCTCCGGAGACGCCTATGGCGAGCTGAGCGGCGAGATCGACGGCGATTTGCTCCGCTTCACGTGGACGGAACGGATCATCGGCGCCGTCGGCGCGAACGTCGCGCGCAAGGGCAAGGGGTATTTCAAGTACTCCGTTCCCAAGGCGGGCGAAGCGCACGTGATCAAGGGCGAGCGCGGCCACGGCGAGAGTGACGTGGGCGAGCTTTGGGAAGCCGTGAAGCAGATCAACATGCAGCCGAATCCGGCCTCGGTGCGCCCCGACGAGATCGAGGGCCGCGTCACCGGCGCGGGCGGCTGGGACGAAGGCGAAGAAGGCGCGACCGAAGGCGGCGAAGGCGACTCTTCGGGCAGCAGTGATGGCCTCTGATCGCGAGCGCTCCGCTCGCTCGGAGGGGGCGTCGTGCCGCTAGAAGCGACCAAGGGGCTAGAGTTCGAGGAGCCGCCGATATTCGAGCGTGGGGCGCCGGGGCGTTCGGGAGCGTCGCTTGCGCTCCTCGACGTGCCGGCGGTCGATGCGCGCGCGGCGTTCGGGGACCTCTTTCGTGAGCGCCCCGCCGGGTTGCCCGAGGTGAGCGAGCCCGAGGCGATCCGTCATTTCGTTCGCCTGAGCCAGAAGAACTTCAGCATCGACACGCAGTTTTACCCGCTCGGGTCGTGCACGATGAAGCACAACCCGAAGGTGAACGAGTGGGCGGCGCGCCTCGATGGCTTTGCCAGCCTGCACCCCCTTTTGCCCGAGCGGCTGATCCAAGGGGCGCTCGAGCTCATGGCGCGCCTTCAGGCGCTGCTCGCCGAGATCGTCGGGATGGACGGGGTGACGCTGCAGCCGGCGGCGGGCGCCCAGGGCGAGCTGCTCGGGCTGATGATGATCCGCGC
>QGUH01000029.1 GCA_003242355.1 Pseudomonadota bacterium | reverse complement strand
TTCGGGCCCCGGAGGTCGGGCG
This sequence comes from Pseudomonadota bacterium, assembly GCA_003242355.1. Classification (GTDB taxonomy): domain Bacteria; phylum Myxococcota_A; class Polyangia; order Polyangiales; family Polyangiaceae; genus PMG-095. The sequence goes on along the minus strand of QGUH01000029.1, from coordinate 11,777 downwards.
GCGCCCTTGATCGTCCGGGAGAATGCTCGTGGGCTCCTGCGCGATCGCTCGCGAGACGACGCGGCGAGGCGCCGGTGTTTCGAAATGGCGACTCTCGCCGTCGGCGAAGGTGACGTGCCGCACGAGGCGAAGCGGTCGCCACTCGCCGTCTCGGGCGAGGGCCGAGTACGCGGCCGCGAGCTCGCTCAAGCGTACCTCGCCGTCGCCGAGCGCGACCGCGGCGCCATAGTGCTCCGCGTCCCGCGACAGCGAATCGAATCCGAAACGCCGCAACGTCGCGAGCACGGCCTCGGGCCCCACCAACGACGCTGCGCGGAGCGCCGGCAAATTCAACGAATTGGCGAGCGCCACCCGGAGGCGAACGGGGCCGTGCTCGCGCCCGTCGTAGTTCTTGGGGACGTACGGCCCGTTGGGCGTCGCGAGCACGAGCGCGAGATCGGGCAGCAGCGTCGCGGCATTCCAGGAGAGCCGTTCCATGGCCGCGGCGTACACGAACGGCTTGAGCGTCGAGCCCGGCTGCCGCAGAGCCTGCACGCCATCGTTCGCGCCGAGGGCGGGCGCCGAAAAGTAATCCGGAGAGCCGACGTACGCGAGCACGTCGGCGGTCGCGTTGTCGACGACCACGATCGAAAGCGCGCTCGCTCCGACGCGCTCGAGATCCGCGGTGCGCAAGCGCGCGATTCCCTCGACGTCCCGTTGCAGCTCTCCATCGAGCGTCGTTTCGATCGTGTTCGGCGCCCTCCCCGCGAGCTCGGGAACGAAGCTGCCCGACGCGAGCGCGAAGACCACGTGCTCGACGCCCTGAGGCGGCGCGTGCTCGCGAATCCGAAGCGGCGTCCGCTCCGCGCGCGCGACCGCGGCTGCGTCCGCCACGCCTTCCTCTTTGATGCGGTGGAGCACGAGATCGCGGCGGCGCTGCAGCCGTTCCGTTCCCTTCCGTGGATCGTACAGGCGCGGGCTCCGCACCATCGCGACGAGGGCGGCCGCTTCGGCGAGGTCGAGCACGCGCGCCGGCTTGTCGAAATAGCGCAGGCTCGCCGCCTGGATGCCCGTCAGCCCTGGACCGAACTCGATGCGGTTCAGGTATTCGGTGAGGATTTGCTCCTTGTCGAGCGACGCCTCGAGCCGAAGCGCGACCACCGCCTCGCGCAGCTTGCCGGCGAGCGAGCGTTCCCGCGGCACGAGCCGTCGCGCAAGCTGCTGGGTCAGCGTGCTCGCGCCGGAGACCACGCGACCTTCGCGGAGCGCCTGTCCCATCGCGCGCACGATCGCGATGGGATCGACCCCCGGATGGCGGAAGAAGCGGCTGTCTTCGGCGGCGAGCAGCGCAGAGACGACGAACGGAGAAACCTCCGTGAGGGCCACGACCTGGCTGCGACGCCCATCGGGCCCCGCGACCTCGCGGAGCAGGCGCCCGTGTCGGTCGACGACCCGCACGCTGACCGCCTTCGGCGGCGTCGTGAGCGCAGCGGGCAACGGCTCGAACGCCACTGCGATCCCGAGAGCGAGTAACGGCAGCACCATGAAGGCCACGGCGGCGCTCGGGAGACGCCGCCACCTGCGGCGTTGCCGGCTCGGTTCACGAGGGCGGAGCCCTCTACCAGTCGGTCGGTGGCTCGCGCGAGAGGGCGATTGCGACGCGTTCCCCATCGTTCGTCGCTCGAGCCAGGCGCGCAGGGCTGCGAATCGGCTCATCGGATCTCGACCGTCTCCGCGGCGGTACGTCCGAAGATTTCGGGCTCGTACAGGCCCTCGATCCGCGACGGCGGCACCACGAACGTGCCCGGCGTCATCGCGCGCGACAGGTGCCGAAAGCGATGAACACCGGGCGGAAGATGCTCGACGACGAACGCCACGCGATCGTCGCGGATCTCGCGACGGAACGCCGTCGTTCGCAGCGCGCGTCCCTCGGCGATCGCGTCGCGCTCGCACTCGGGGCACGCTGGCTCTTCGGGCCGAGCCCACTCGGAGCGCGACGCGGTCGTCACGAAGGCGCTCTGGATCGCCTCGAACCCCGCCGGCAACGGATCGTCGATGACGACGTAGTCGCGCGGCGCCGCGCTGACGACGACGACGTCCGTGACCACGAGCGCCCCCGCCTGAAAGGCACGCGCTCCGTCGGCGAGCAGCGCGGGAAGCGGCCGCGCGAGCGCCTCCGGCTCGATCGCCTGGCGCGTTTTCTCGATGAAGTAGCCGGCATCGAGCGGCGCTCGCGGCAGCTCCGTGCGCGCGTAGCGCAGCCGCGCCTCGTAGAAGAGCGTGCCGCGCCCCTCCCGCTCGAAACGCAAGAGCGCGTCCGCATGCCGTTGCAACCGGTCCATGGCGACGGTGATGGTCCGGCCCGGCTCGCTCCCGGTAAAACGCGCGCGACCGAGCTCGGCGTCGCCGAGCAGCACGCGCGCGTCGAAGCGCGCCCCTTCGGGCTCGGCCGCGGCGCGGTACCCTGCGAGCGCGATCAGCGCGAAGGCGGACTCCTGAGTGGTCCTCCACGTGCCGCCGCGGCGCGCCGCGAGGAGCCCCCGCGCGAGCGCCGGCAGCAGCGGGTGGTTCGGCCGCACGATCGCGAGGGCTCGGAGCACGAGCGCCTGGGTCCGCGCTTCGGAATCCATCAAGACGGCGTAGGCGTCGCCGACGTCGTCGACCACGCTCGCGCTCGTGCTGCCGACGCGAATCGAGCTTTCGATGCGGGTCACGAGCTCGGCGATCGTCTTCGGATCGCCCTTTCCGTTGGCGAGCGCGGAGAGCGCGAGCGCGCGTGCGAAGAGCGGAAGCTCCCCTTGCTCGTCCAGAAGCCGGTTCGTGTAACCGAGATCGGGCTCACCCGCGAGCGCGAGCACGTCGAGCGCGAGCGCCGCAACCGCGCGGTCGACCGGCTTGGACGGCGGCGCCGCGAGCAAGCGCCGCAGGTATTCACGCCCCGATTCGAGCGCCCGTTTCGGCACCTCGAATCCCGCATCGCGCGCGGCGTGGAGCACCCAAAGCGCGTACGCGCTCACCCACGGATGGCTTTCGTTCGCGTCCGCGAAAAACCCGAAGCCGCCGTCGCCCCGTTGCCGCGCGACGAGCGCGCGCACCAGCGCCCCTTCACTCTTCGGCGGCGCCTCTCCCGGCCGCGCAAGTGACGACTGCTCTGCCACGACGAACGGCACGAGGCGGCTCGCGACCTGCTCGGTGCAGTCGTACGGATAGGCAGAAAGCTCCGCCGCCGCGCGCTCGAGCCCCGCGAGCGCGCTCGGCGCGAGCGTCACTTCGAGCCCGCCGACGTCCGGACGCAGCCCCGACAGATTGCCGAGGCGCTCGACGATGGCGGCGTCCGTGGACCCCGACAGCGCCGTCGCCTCGATCGCCGCGGCGGGCACGACGCGGCGTTCGACGATCACGGCGTCCTTCTCCGCGCCGCTCTCCACGTCGAAGCGGAGCACGGCGTTCCCGCTCCGTGGCGCGCGGAGCTCGAACCGCACCTCTTCGGACGTGTTCGCCCCGACGCGTACGCGACGCACGGGTTCTCCCTCGAGCGCGAGCCCTTCGGCGCGCACGCGCACGATCGCGTCTCCGGGTTTCGCGTCCTTGGTGCTCACGATCACCCCGGCGCTCACCCGATCTCCCGTGCGAAAGAAGCGGGGCAACGCGGGTCTTAGCATGAGGCGTTTGGAAGCCGTGACCGAGCTCTCTCCGAAACCGAAGCGCTCTCCCGTGCCCACGGCGACCGCCATCACGCGGTAGCGCGTGACGGAGTCGGGCAGGCGAAAGCGCACCCGGGCGCGCCCGCGGGCGTCGGTGGGCACGCTCGGGTCGAAATACGCGGTTTGCCGGAAGTCGCTCCGCGCACCCTCGTCGCCGCCTCCCCCACCCTCCTGCCCTTTGCTGCCGACGAGAACGCCCGAGAGCTCCTTGTCGAGCACCCGCGCGAGCGCGGAGCGCGTCTCGATCCATCCCACCGAGACCGGTCGCGTCGCCGTGAATACGGGCAGCGGATCGGGGACCCGATAGCCCGTCAATCGCAAGACGCCCTCGTCCACCGCGTACACGGTGAGCTCGGCGCGTTGGGGGTTCCCTTTGCCGTCGCGCACCGCAATGTCGACGGTGAGCTCGGCGCCCGGCCGAAGCTCACGCGCCGACGGCGTCACGTCCACGGCGAGCCGCTTCTCTTCGGGATCGATCTTGAGCTCGACGTACCCGAACCGGTACTTGGGCCCGGTTTGCCCCGAGGGTTTCGCGAGGAGGTGCACGGCCACGAACGCGTTCGGGCGGTGCTGCTCCGTGACCGGGATCTCGAACGTGGGCATGCCCCCACGCAGGGAACGGCGCTCCCGGTGGAGCACGCCCGCGCGTTCGACGGTGAGCAACGCCTCGGCCTCCGGGAACGGCGACTTGACGAGGATGCGCGCCGTCTCGCCGACGCGATACGTCTTCTTGTCGGGCACGAGCTCGACGGTGGCGCTCTCCGCGCTCGGGAACACGCCGTCGGGGTCGCCCAAGACGTACACGGGAACCGCCGCGAGCGCCGCGTTGCCGCGCGCGTCCGTCGCGCGTGCCACGACGAGGTGGTAGCCCGCTTCGGCGGCGCGCAGGGGGCAGCTCACGAAATCCGCCGCGGTTCGGGCCTGGCAACGCGCGACGACGCTGTCCACGACGCGTAGCTGCGGCACCGCATGCGTGCCGCTCGTATCGAGGCCCGACGTCTTCCACCGCCGGCGCACGAGCTCGAGCGTGACCGATTGATCGCGGAGTCGCTTTCCTTCGGGGCTCACGGCAAGCACGCGCGGCCGAAGCTCGGTCGGCGGGTGAACGAAGCCGTCGATTGGCTCGAGCGCGACGTAAAACGCGGCCGGGTGCACGAGCACGGACGCGCGCCCCGCGCTCGTGGTCCGAGCGACGTCGGTGACCTCCGCCTCGAAGGTCACGAGCTCCGGCGAGCGTTGTCCGGGCAGCGCGAGCGCCTGCTCGACGCGCAGCGCGCCCCGGGCATCGAGACGGGCCGCGGTATCGGTGAGCGGACCGCCACCGAGCGGCGTTTGCTCGAGATCTGCGGTGTACGCGTCGGCGTTCACGACGAGCCCTTCCGTCCCCTCGGGCGCGTGCGCGGTCAGCGCACGGGTCACGGTGTAGCGCACGGCCGCATCGGCGAGCGGAACGCCGTACAACGTGCTCGCCGTCAGACCGAACACCGCTCGATCCCCGCGCACCGCCGAACGCGGAGCGGTCACCTCGACGGCGAACTCCAGAGGGCGGTATTCCTCCACGGCAATGCGCGTCGTGATTCGGTTTCTGCCGAGCGATGCCGCCAATTGATGGCTCCCCAGGTCGGCTGCCGGCGGGAGCGTCACCGTGGCGTCGAACGTGCCCCATTCCGAAACCTCGAGCCGCTGCGTCCGCAGCTCGTCCCCGGAAGGGCCGCGCAAGCTGAGCGTCACGGGAAGCCCCTTCGGGACGATGCTGCCCGTCTCGGTTTCCCGACGAACGATGCCCTTGACGCGCACGGTGTCGCCGGGTCGGTACACGCCGCGATCCGTGAAGAGCAATCCCTGGTCGCGAAGCGCTCCCGAGAGATCCACGGGAACACCGGACGCCCACGGCCCGGCGACGTCCGCGACGCGCTCGTAGTTCCAGTCGTCGCCCGCCGCCGCCACGAGCACCGCCTCGAGATCCTTCGAGCCCCAGTCGAGATTGGGGGCGTAATCGGCAGCAGGGATCTCGGCGAAGCCGTCCGAGTCGGTCACGTAGCGCAGTCGCGTGCCGTCGGGACGAAAGAGCTCGACCTCGGCGCGCGCGAGCGGCTCGTTCGTGGACAGCCGCGTGAGCCACACGAGCGAGCCGTGTCGAGAAAGCTTGGCCGTGATGCCGACGTCGCTGATCTTGGCGAGCTTCGTGCGTTCGGGAGGTCCGTAGTCGCGCGGGTCCGCTCGGTACTGCGCCGTGAGCCCGAGCACGCCGAGGCCCGCAGGGCCGAGCACCGCGGTCGAATCCACGGCCGTGCGCGCGAGCGCGTTTCGTGCGGGCGCCGCGGGCAGACCGAAATCGCGCGCCGCCGGGTGCTGGGCCACCAGGCGGTCGAGGTCGATGCTTCGCGTCGCGAGCCGCGCCACGTCCTCGCGCCCGAGCGGCGCCACGCGCACGCGTGCTCCCGGCGCGTTCACGGCAGCGAGCGGAATGGGCGCCCGAGCGCGCGCGAGCAGCGTCCCCTCGGTGAGGCCGATGGCAACCCGCGGGAAGTAATCGTCCATGCGGATCTCGGCTCGGTACTCACGCCCGAGCGTCTGCCCGTAGACGTCGCGCAGGCTTCCCTGAACCACGAGCTCGTAGCGCTTGCCCGCTTCGAGCTTCGCGGGGATTTGGACGAAGCTCGTCGTCGCGTCGTCCCCCTGCCAGTCGGGATACCGGAGCGGAACGGCCGGAACGAGCGACACGGCGCGCTTCAGCTCGCCGAAGCGCACCGGGTTGTTGAACGACACGCCGACGCCGGACGCCGGCTCACAGAACCCGTGCGGCGATTCGCGGTTGCACTCGATGCCCGCCACGCGGAGCGGGCCGTAAGTCCGAAACGCAATCGAGGTCGGCTTGCCCGCAGGCAGCGGCCCTTCTTCGCCGGTGAGCGCTTCGCTCAAGGTAAACCGGATTTCGGCATCGAGCGGCAACCGCGTGCGCGGCTCGATCACGAGCTTCTTCGTCGCATCCGCGCTCGCGCGCCGTACGCTGAACGCGATCGGCTTGCCGGCTGCCGTCAGCGTTCCCACGCGTTCCACGGTTCTGGGGTCGACGGCTTGATTGAGCTCCAGCGTCAGCGTGGCCGTGGGCAGCACGGACGTGTCCCCGTCGGCGGGAATCGAGCGGACGACTCGCGGGCGCTCGGTCGTAAGCTCGAAGGCGTAGGGCTGGCCGAGCACGGACCCATCCGCGGCGCGCACCGACGCGGGCACCTCGACCTTGAACGCGGTGGCGGCGGGAAGCCGTCCGCGCTCCGGCGCGAACACGAGCGCTCGGGCTCCGAGCCACCGAAAGCGCCCCGGAACGCGAGGCGTCACGGTGATGGGCGGCGCCTCCGCGCTCGCCGCGTCCAGCGCGCGCAGCGCTCGGTCGAAGACGATCGTGATCTCCGCCTCCGCGGAAGCAGCCCCCTCGGGCCCCGCGAACACGACGCGAAACGGCCCTTCGGCGCGGGCCCCGACCTCCCCTTCCCCCGGCTCCAACGTTCCCGACGGCGCGAGCGGTGCGTGCCCCGATCCGGCGCACGCGATCGCCACGCCAACGGCGAGCAGTCTTCCGAAACGAGCCCAGGATGCGGAGCGCCCAGAACGTGCAGCAGGCATCGCCCCGGAGTTGAACAGGGCCGGCTGCGAAACGGCAATCGGGATCGCGGCCCGCCGACGCCGCGCACCCGTGCGCACCGTGCCTCACAGCAGCATCAATGAAAATCGCGAGACACTTTGGTGATATCGCGCCCGGGAACGTCGAGACGCTCGAGGCTCCGCACGACGACGTGGATCACTTCACCCGGCACCGGCCGGTCTTGCCGTTCGACGTCGCCCAGCGCGAGCAAGATCGAGGCATGCACGGCGGGCAGCCGGTACGTTTCGAAGACCCGCTGCCAGAGCACGAGGTTGATGAACCCCGTTTCGTCCTCGAGGGTCATGAACACGACGCCGCTCGCGGTGGCCGGCTGTTGCCGGCAGATCACGACGCCCGCGACGCGCACCGATGTGCCCTTCGGCACGCGCCCGAGCTCGGCCGCCGTGAGAACCCCGCGTTCCCGGAGCCGCGGGCGCACGTGGTGCATCGGGTGGCTTTCGATGCTGAGCCGCTTGCTCCGATAATCGAGCATGAGCCGCTCCGCCGGTCGGAGCTCGGGCAGGCTCGGACGCGGCTCGCGCCACTCCTTCTCCTCGAACAATCCGAAGAGGCGCGGCGCGCGGCTCGCCCAGAGCGCTTGCCGCCTTCCCGGCACGAGCGCTTCGAACGCGCCCGCCTCGGCGAGTAGCTCGAGCTCGCTGCGCGTGAGCGAAGCCCGGCGCGCCACGTCGTCGATGTCGCGGAAGGACGCTTCGGCGCGCGCTTCCTCGATGCGCCGAGCGCTCTTCTCCGCGAGGCCTTTGACGAGGCGAAACCCGAGGCGAATCGCGCGCCGCGCGCCCTCTGCCGTGCTCGTGATGCGCGAGCGCTCGCTCGCGGGCTCGAGCGTCGAGTCCCAAGAGCTCCGCGTGACGTCCACGTCGCGCACCTCGACGCCGTGGCGACGCGCATCGCTCAAAATCGTGGCCGGCGCATAGAACCCCATCGGCTGCGAGTTCAGGAGCGCGCACGCAAAGTGCGCCGGATAATGCGTCTTGAGCCACGCCGAGGCGTACACCAAGAGCGCGAACGAGGCGGCGTGGGACTCGGGAAAACCGTAATCGCCGAAGCCCTGGATCTGCTGGAACAGCGCTTCGCCGAACTCTCTCGAGATCCCCTTCTTCGCGAAGCCTTCGAGCAAGCGCTCGCGGTGGCGCTCGAGCTTGCCGTTGCGCCGCCACGCCGCCATGTCGCGCCGGAGCTGATCGGCTTCGCCGCCCGAGTATCCCGCGCCCGCGATTGCTATTTGCATCACCTGTTCCTGGAAGAGCGGCACCCCCAGCGTCCGCTCGAGGATCGGCACGAGATCCGGGTGGGGCGCTTCGATCGGCTCCTCCCCGTTGCGACGCCGGAGGTACGGATGGACCATGCCGCCCTGGATCGGGCCCGGCCGCACGATGGCCACTTCGATGACCAGATCGTAGAAGCACCGCGGCCGCAGGCGCGGCAACATGGCCATCTGCGCGCGGCTCTCGATCTGGAAAACGCCCACGGTATCGGCGCGACTCACGGCCTCGTACACGCGCGGGTCCTCCGGCGGAATCCGGGTCACCACGGTCAGCGGATCGAACGGCTCGTCACCCGGGCCGAGCCGAAGCCCGCCATCGGCGTGAACCGCGGCGAGACACTTGCGGATCGCCGTGAGCATGCCCAATCCCAACACGTCGACCTTGAAGAACCCGAGCGCGTCGAGGTCGTCCTTGTCCCAAGGCACCACGGTGCGGCCGGGCATGCGCGCGGGCTCTACGGGAGCAACCTCCGACAGATCGGTCGCCGAAAGCACGAACCCGCCCACGTGGATCGACAGGTGCCGCGGAAATCCCTGGAGCGCGCGGGCGAGCTCGAGCACCTGGCCGAGCCGTCGATCGTCGGGATCGAGCCCTGCCGCGGCCAGCCGCTCGCGCGAGCGTTCGACGCCATCCCAGGCGCCGATACAGCCGCTCAACCGATCGATCTGCTCGAGCGACAACCCGAAGGCTTTTCCGACCTCTCGGAGCGCGCTCCGGCCGCGATAGCAAATCACTTCGGAGACCATGGCCGCGCGCTCGCGGCCGTACGTCTCGTAAATCTCCTGAATCACCTCCTCGCGGCGCTCGTGCTCGAAGTCGATGTCGATGTCCGGCGGCTCGCGGCGCTCGCTGCTCAAGAAGCGTTCGAACAGGAGGTTCGAACGGGCCGGATCCACGGCCGTGATCCCGAGCGCGTAGCACACCGCGCTGTTCGCCGCGCTGCCGCGCCCCTGACACAGGATGCGGCGGCGGCGCGCCATCTGGACGATTTCCCAGGTGCTCAGAAAATAGGGAGCGACCTCGAGCTCGCGGATCAGCGCGAGCTCCTTTTCGATTTGAGCGCGGACGCTGGTGGGGACGCCGTGTGGATAGCGTTCTTCGAGCCCGGCGAGGGTCAGCCGCCTGAGCCGCTCATCGGCAGTTTCTTCCGGATCGAGCGCGCACGGGAATCGATACTGGAGCTCGCTCAACGAGAAGCGCAGCGCTTCGGCGAGCTCCCCGGTACGGTGCACCCACTCGGGATGATCGGCGAAGCGCCGTTCCATCCCCGACTCCGAGAGCAGGTGTGCCTCCGCGTTCGCTCGGAGCGCGGTGCCGGCGCGGTCCAGCGTCGTCCCCGTGCGGATGCAATGAACGACGTCCGCGAGCGCCTTGCGTTCGGGGTGGTGAAAGAGCGGGCGCGCGCTCGCGACGATCGGAAGCGCGTAGCGCTGCGACCAGCGCGTCACGGCGTCGAGCCGCGCGGCGTCGAACCCATCGCGGTGGCGGTACATCGCGATCGCCGCGCGTTCGCCGAACGCGTCGTGCACGCTCGCGAGGAGCTCGGCCGGCGGCGTCGTCGCATCCCCCGGACACCGCGGCGCGGGCACGATCGCGGTGAGCCCCGCGGCATGCTCGGAGAGCCACGCGGGGTCCAGCAAGCTTTCCCCCTTCGGCAAGTCCGCGTGCGCGCGGGTGAGCAGCCGGCAGAGATTGCGATATCCCGTGTGGTTCTCGACGAGCAGGGCAACGGTCGGCCGCTCCTCGAGGGCCCACTGCGTTTTTCCCGAAGCGGACCGTGCGCGCACCGGCCGGGGACCGAGCCCGACCGTGAGCTCGGCCCCGACGATCACCCGCTGCTCGATCGCGCGCGCCGCGAGGAACGCGCGCGCGGCTCCATAGAGGCCGTCCCGATCGCAAAGCGCCACCGCCGAGAGCCCGAGCTCCTTGGCGCGCCCCACGACTTCCTCGGGGTGGGAGGCCCCGCGGAGGAACGAGAAACACGAACAGGCGAGGAGCTCGGCGAACATGGCGCCGCTCCTCGATCTACTGAACGGATTATCAGCCGTCCACGCCGGGCCGCGTCACGAACGGATCTCCCAGAAAACGCTGGCCTAGAACGCCGACCCTTCGACGGCTCGGCGTTCTGGCCCCGTTTCGCAGGGGGCGGCTCGCGCCGTTTCCCCCACCGAATTGGAAACGAGTGATTCCGGCGGGGCCTCTCCCCACGCGGACGTTCCAACCGTTCGCCGCTCCGGGCCGTCCTCAGGCGGACGCCGCCGGGCTCAGAAGCTCATGATCCAGGACTCGATGCACTGAATCTCGGTCGCGCTGAGCCCCGTCGCGTCGGGCATCCGCGTCCCACAATCCTGAGTTCCCTTGATCCGCTTGAGGAAGACGCTCTCGGCAGGGTTCGCCGAATCGATCAAGAGCGCTCCAGGCACGCAACTCTCCTTGTTCTGGACGCTGTCGTTCGTCGCCGGAACGTCCAGGAGGCGTTGCACGATGTCCATTTCGTTGCCCGCGAGAAGGAGGCTCCCGAAAACGGGAGTCGAGACCGCATGGCAGATGTTGCCGCATTTCGTCGCCAAGATGGTCTTGGCGCAGTCCGGCATGGCGACGTTCTGTTGAGCGCCGCCGGTGGACGGCATACCGCCCGGGCCAACGCCCGCGGCGCCTCCCGTGTTCGTCCCGCCCGAGCCCGGTGCTCCGCCTTGATTGGTCACTCCCCCCTGATTGGTCAGCCCGCCTTGGCCGATCGCGCCGCCTTGATTCGAGCCTCCGGTGCTCGTCCCCGGAATGCCGCCGGTTCCCGGAGGAGCCTGGAACCGCTCTGGATCCTCGAGCTCGGCGGCGCAACCCGCGAGAGCAATGCCGCCGAGCAACGCGGGAATGCAGAGCGAAAGAGCAAACGAACGGAGGAACCAGCGAGAACGAGTGTGCGTGGCGTCCATGTAGGTCGTCTGCGACAAACTAGCATTGCTCGAACCGCGTGCAGCGGAGATGAAGTGTTCGAATTTGAGATCGACACACGGCAACAGCGAAAAACTCGTCTCTCACGAGAAAACTACCCGGTGGGATGATGCGCGCTTCCCTCCGCCAACGCCGCCCTCGCGCGCGCTCTCACTCTTCTTCGCTGCACGCGGTTCGAGCAATGCTAGTTTGTCGCAGACGACCTACATG
>QGUH01000028.1 GCA_003242355.1 Pseudomonadota bacterium | reverse complement strand
TTAAAAGACACCCCCGCACGGGGCCGGGGGGATTAACCGGTGCCCGGCCCCGGCCCTCGGCACCCGAAGCTCCACCCCGGGGCGCGCGCCTTCGACCCGAGCGAGTCGATAGCCATTCGGGTCGAGCGGACGCCGGTACCGCACGGCGTCGCTCATGCTGAGCGTCCCCGAGCCGCGCACCCAGACGTTCGCGCCCACCCGCTCGGGAACGAGCTCGCGCAGCTCGCCGACGTCCTCGGGCGCGCCCGTGGAGAGCGCGTACGCCGCATCGCCCCGGAGCCCGAGCAGCAAGAAGATCGCGACGAGCGCGCTCGCCCCCATCACGAAAAACGTGGTGCGTCGCAGCGGTCGACGCGGAGGTGGCAGCGACGCCCACCCCTCGTCCGAGGGCGGAGCTTCGGAGACACGGGCCATGGTCCTCACTAGGACAGCACGAGCCGGCGCAGGTTCCCTCGAGAGGTCGCGGGAACCTGACGCCCTCGCCCGAATCGGCTCACGGGCCAACCCCGGACGATTTCGGAGACGCGGACCGCACGGCAGGGCACGCCGGCGCTACGATGGGGTCTCGCGCGAAAACGCCATGAACAAAGCCGAAAAGGTCATCTGCTCCTCGTGCGGGTTCGCAAACACGCCGCCGCTCGTGAAGAACCGGTGCGTCTCGTGCGGGGCGAAGGTCGAAGACCTCAAGCGCGCTTCGAGTCAGCGCGAGGAGCTCGAGCGCCGCTACCGTCACGAGCGGTTCAGCGTGATGTGGTTCGGGATTTCGCTGGCGATCATGACCGTGATGACCGGCGCGCTCGTGCTCGGTCTACCGATCGTGGTCCCGATGCTCGACTTCGAGGGGTCGGCCGGAATGCTCGTTTCGATTCCGGTCTGGTTCTTGGGGGGCTTGCTCGTCGGGCTGATCTCGCCCGGGCGAACCTACGTCGAGCCGATCGCCGCGGTGTTCCTCGTGGCGGTGCCGACCGCGTTCCTCCTCTATCTGAACCAGACGGTGAAGACGATGCCGGGCTTCATGTACGTGCTCATGTCCGTGCTCGGCATCCTGTTCACCTCGATCGGCGCGTACCTCGGCGAGCGCATCCAGCTCGGCCCTCCGCCGAAAACCAGCGAGTGACCTCGATGCTCCGAAGCGGCCTCGTCGCCGCGGCGCTCGCAGCCTGCGCCCTGTTCGGCTGCCGTTCGGAAGAGAAGCGCGCGCTCGAGATCGAGGCCGACCGGCTCGGCAAAGCCATCGATGCTCTGCGCGCGGCGCCGAACGAAGCCAAAGGTCCACTGTTGCGCGCGCTCCAGGCGATACCGTGCTCGAGCGAGCCTGCCTGCGAGCTCAAGGCGGTGTGCACCATCGCGTACGCGCACCACGTCTCGGCCCTCGAAGCGAGCGCGCGCGCAGCCGACCTCCTGAAGCGCCCGGGAGACGACACGAAAGCCACCCTCGATGCAGCCGGCGAGCTCGCCCGCGCCGAGGCGGATCTCGCGAGCGCGCGGGAGCTCACCGAGCGGTGCGCGGCAGCTCAGGGCGAGCTGCGGCGCAGCGCGCGGAACCCCGACTGAGCGCCGCGCGGGCTCACTGGTTCGCTTCGGGTGCAGCCGCCGGGGGAGGAGGCGTCGCCGCCCGGAGCGAAGAGGCCACCACCGCGGGCGGCTTCGCCGCCTTGGCCGACATGACCTGGAGCTTCTTGAGCTCCTCGGGCGTGATGCGGCGCTTGTCCTTCTCCTCCTTGGCGAGCGTGGCCTTGTCAACGAAGCTGACGCGGCCGAAGCGACTCACGCGGTGAGCGCTCTCCTGGAGGCGCGGCGACCACATGGCGGCGTTCTTGCGCTGGTGATCGTCGAACACGAAGAAGTTGATGCGATAGGTGTCGCCGATGTTGGGCGCCTTCTTGGTCTCGAACGCCGACCACGGGATCAGCACTTCGGCGACGTACCCTTCGTCCTTGTCGTCGTCCTTGTCGAGCGTGCCGCGCAGGGTGACCGCAGCCTTCGCCCCCGACGACCATTCGGCGTTGCCGTAGATCCCCTTCTTGGGTTCCCAGGGCTGCTTGAAATCGTCGAAGCGCGTGTCGAACACGAGACCCTGCGCATTGACCATGATCTCGTAGTAGTTCTTCTGATCGCCGTCGGGGTCGATCACCACGCCAACGGCGGACTCCCTCCAGAGCTCTGGCTCTTTCTGGTCCTTGGGGTCGAAGCCACCCGTGAGGGATCCGTCGATGACGTCGAAACCGACGTACAGCCCCTCGTCGCTCCAGAGCGCCTTGACCTTGCCGCCAACGGTGATCTTCGGGTTCCTTCTGCCGTCGGCGTCGCGCAACGAAAGCTCACGCGCCTCCGCCCACGCCGGCTCGTCGAGCTTTCCGTCGATTTTGATCTTCGCCCCGGGCTCGAGCTTCACGAGGCGAACCGAGCCGACCGGCGGCGTGCGCTCCTTGCGCCGGTTCACCGTCAGCGTCGCGACCCGCGCCGCTCCCGGACCGTCTTTCGGTCCCGAGACGACCTTCAGCCGCTCACCCTTGCGGGTGAAGCCCGCCACGATCTCGATCTTCTCGGTTTTGACGGACTTGGGGAGGCGGAAGGAAATCTTGTCCGCGTACACCTTGCCCGGCTTCCAGGCCTCGGGCGGCAGCGCCGGCTCGCCCTGCTTGGGCTCGCGCAGCGGCCCCACGTCGTCGAGGGCGAGGATGCGCTCGCCCGAGGCGTCGAGCACGTGCGTGAAGAGCCGGGAGCCGGCATCGAGCGGCTTTTCGACCTGCCAATAAAGCGTGAGGGTCACCTTCTGACCGGGACGCGCCGCCGTGGCCGGCCGCAGCTGGTAGCCGACGAGCCGCGCCTTGCCCTCGAACTCCGTCTGTAGCTTGCGGGCATCCTTGGGCAGCTCGGCCACGACGTACTCGCGCAGCCGCGTGTGCTCCGCCTCGTAGTCTCGTTTCTTTTCGCCCCTACACCCAGCGAGCGAGAGCACCAAAGCAAGAGCAACCACACCATTGTGCACGCGCATCATTCCTCCGTTTCAGTGATGGCCCCGAGCCGCTCGCAGGCTGGTAAGCTCATTTCTTTCCTTTGTTCTTCTTGCGCGCTTCCCGCTCGCGTTTGCGCTGATTCTTGCGCGCGTTCTTCTCCGCCTTGCTGAGGACGCGCATGCGCGGGGTCTCGACGGCCCCCGCGGCTCCCGGCATCCCGAGCCCCGGCATCCCCAGACCGGGCATTCCCGGCATGCCCATTCCCGGCATGCCCATTCCGGGCATGCCCGGCATGCCTCCCGCGCCGAGCTTGCGCCGCATGTTGCGCGCGAGCGCCAGATTCCGGAGGCCCGGGATGTTGCCGAGGAGGCCGAGATCCGAGCCCATCCCCGAGAGCATCTGGCGCATGAACAAGAACTTCTGGATGAGCTCGTTCACCGCCTGCTCGGTCTGCCCGGAGCCGCGCGCGATGCGGCGAACGCGACTCGGCTCGCGGACGAGCGCGTGCGGATCCTCGCGCTCGCTGCGCGTCATCGATTGAATCATCGCTTCGACGCGTACCAGCTCCGCCTCGTTCACTTGCTCGGCGGCGCCAGGCGGGAGCATGGCGCTCATCCCGGGAATCTTGTCCATCAGATCCCGGAGCGAGCCCATCTTCTGGATCATTCGGATCTGATTCAGGAAGTCGTCCAGCGTGAACTGGCCGGACATCAGACGCATCGCGTCTTCTTCGGCC
Source organism: Pseudomonadota bacterium (assembly GCA_003242355.1). Lineage (GTDB taxonomy): Bacteria > Myxococcota_A > Polyangia > Polyangiales > Polyangiaceae > PMG-095. The sequence continues at coordinate 8,108 of QGUH01000028.1, read as the reverse complement.
TTCTTCTGGTCGATGACTTCCTCGAAGTCCTTCATTAGGCCGACGACGTCGCCCATGCCGAGCACGCGGCTCGCCATGCCCTCGGCGCGGAAGGGCTCGAGCTTGTCCGTCGTCTCCCCCATACCGACGAACAGAATCGGGGCGCCCGTGACTTCTTTCACGCTGAGCGCCGCGCCACCGCGCGCGTCGCCGTCGAGCTTGGTCAGCACCACGCCCGTGATCGCGAGCCGGTCGTTGAACCCGCGCGCGGTGCGCACCGCGTCCTGACCGATCATCGCGTCGACCACGAGCAGCACGTTCTCGGGTGCGATCGCGTTCTTGATCGCCGAGAGCTCCTGCATGAGCGGCTCGTCGATCGCGAGGCGCCCCGCCGTGTCGTACACGATCACGTCGCAACCACGACGCGACGCTTCTTCGGGCGCGGCACGACAGATTTCGAGCGGCGTCTTCCCCGGCAGGTTGAACACCGGAACTTCGATCTGCTGCCCGAGCACCTGCAGCTGCTCGACGGCCGCCGGACGCTGCATGTCGGCAGCGACGAGCAGCGGGCGGTGCCCCTCTTTCTTCAGCCACCGCGCGAGCTTCGCCGCGGTCGTCGTCTTACCGGAGCCCTGGAGGCCGACCATCATCACGCCGGTCGCGCCCTTGCTCGCCCACTGCAGCGGCTCCCCCTCGTGCGCCATCAGGGCGACGAGCTCGTCGTAGCAGATCTTGATGAACTGCTCGCCCGCGGTCACCCGGTGGGTGGTGCCCCCGTGGCGCACGCGCGTCTGAACCGTCTGCCCGAGCGCTTTGCTTTCGACGCGCGAGAGGAACCCCTTGACGACGCCGAGCTCGACGTCGGCCTCCAAGAGAGAGAGGCGGACCTCGCGCAGCGCGGACTGGATGTTCTTCTCGTTGAGCTCCGTGAGGCCGGCTAGGCGGTTTTGAGCCTCCCGAAACCCCTTGGCGAGTGCGTCGAACACGGCGCGGGGTCTTAGCACAGCTCGTGGCCAGGCTCCTCCCCGGCCGCACGCTCGGGCCGCAATCTCCCCGAACCACGCGCTCGCGCCGAGCCCTGCTCGCGCCCGCGCGGCCCGGATTTCGGGTTGACGCCAGAGGGGGCGGCCGAAAGCCGCTCAGCCCAGCTCGTCCAAAACCCGCTCGATTTCGGCCATCGTGAAGGGCTTCTCGATCGTGCGGCCGGAATGCTGCTCGAGGAACTCCTGAGCGCGCTCCGTGAAAGCACCCCCCGTCATGAACACGAACCGGGACAAGAGCTCCGGATGGTCGCGCCGGACGGCCTCGAAGACGTTCTGGCCCGACACGTCGGGCATCATCAAGTCGCAGAGCACGAGATCGTAGCGGGAATCGACGGCGAGGCGGGCCAGGGCTTCTCGCCCGCTCACCGCGACGACGACCTCGTGCTTGCCGCGAAACGCGAAACTCAGCGTTTGGCCGAGCAGCGGCTCGTCGTCCACGACCAGAATGCGCGCTCCGGTCGTGCGCGGTCGCTCCGCTTCCGCCGCAGGCGGCGCGGCGGCAACCGCGCCGGGGCGGGCGCGCGGCAGCGTGATCCGGAAGGTCGATCCGCCGCCGCGCCGGCTTTCGACGGCGATGTTGCCGCCATGGGCGAGCACGATGCTCTGACAGATCGCGAGCCCGAGCCCCATGCCGTTTTTGCCCGCCCGCTTGGTGGCGAAAAAGGGCTCGAACACGTGCGGCAAGTCTTCGTCGGCGATGCCGTCCCCCGTATCGGAAATCTCGACGATCACGCGGTCGCCGTCTTCCGAGGTGGCGAGCGCGATTTCGGCATCGGCCTCCGTCCGGGACTCGAGCGCATGCGCGGCATTCATGATCAGATTCAGGAACACCTGGCCGATGCGCGCCTCGTCCCCCCGAACCGGGGAGACGCCGGAATAGCGCTTGAGGAGCCGCGCACGGTGCCGGATCTCGTTCCAGGCGAGCTGGACCGTCGAGTCGAGCACCGATTCGACGTTGACGACTTCCCGCCCCTCCACTTCCGGTTTCGAAAAGGTCATGAGCTCCCTCACGATGCGGCGAACGCGCTCGGCACCCTCCTTCGCGTTCGCCACCGCTTCCGCGATTTCCGTTCCCCACTCACCGAGATTTCCGGCAACCCTCAACCGCTCCCGCGCGACGTCCAGGTTCCCCAGCACGCAAGCGAGTGGATTGTTGACCTCGTGCGCGACCCCGGCGGCGAGCTGCCCGAGCGAGGCGAGACGATCCGCCAGGGCGAGCCGCTCCTCGGCGCGCGCCTGCTCGCTCGCATCCCGCACGAACACCGCCGCCAACAACCGGCCGTCGAGCTCTGCCCGCGTGATGTGAAAAGCCAGCGTGCGTCTCCCCGCCTCGCTCTCCACCACGATGCGATCGGTGAAGCGCGTCTCCCGGCGGGAAAGCAGCAGCATCGCGCGATCGATGAGGTACGTCGAAGGTTCGATCGAGTGCGTTCCCGCCGCGACGCGGCCGACTGCGAGCAACGCCGACAGTGAGGGGTTCGCGTAGATGAGACGCCCGTCCTCGACCAGACCGATACCGTCCGGCGCAGCGCTCAGCGCGGCGAAGAGCAGCGCGCCCGGACGCGCTGCATCGGGAGCCTCGAACGATACTGTCATGCCCCTCTGGTCTGACGAGATAGCAGAACCAGCCAGTCTGGGGAACGCTCCCCAGCGACGGCGAGCGCCACCGGCGCACCGTTTTTCGACCGGTGCAGCCCGCCCCGGAATCGTCCGGCCGGCAGCCAGGAATCCGTGGCGCGCACCCGTTCGCGGTTTGTGGGATGTGTAGGGGGCGTTCCTTGACGCGCGCAAGCGGGCGCCGCAGGCTTGACTTCCGCCACGGCGCCGCCCAGCCACACCGGATACGAAGGGAAGCCATTGGCCAGAGTACGTGAGCAAAAGGGCCCGCGCCGCGCGGCGAAACCGGCCCCCCCGGCGCCGCAGCCGGTCGATCAGGAGCCCGAAACGGACGCCGACGAGGACCAGGAGCCCGAGGAGCTCGCCGAGTCCCCCGACGTGATCGACTCGGCCGCCGAGGTGTTGCCCGAGGACGGCGAGCCCGGTGAAGGCGACGACGGGGAGACGGAAGGCGAGAGCACGGCGCTCGCCCGGGTCGACGCGCTCCAGGTCTACATGCGGGAGGTACAGCGGCATCCGCTGCTCTCGCCCGAGGAGGAGCACGCCCTCGCCGTCCGCTACCACGAAACGGGCGACGTTCAGGCCGCGGCGCGGCTCGTCACGGCAAACCTGCGGCTGGTCGTGAAGATCGCCTACGAGTACCGGCGCGCCTACAAGAACATGATGGACCTGATTCAGGAGGGCAACATCGGCCTGATGCAGGCCGTCAAGCGGTACGACCCTTACCGCGGCGTCAAGCTCTCGAGCTACGCGGCGTGGTGGATCCGGGCGTACATGTTGCGCTTCATCCTGAACAACTGGCGCCTCGTGAAGATCGGAACCACGCAGGCCCAGCGCAAGCTGTTCTTCAACCTGAGCAAGGAAAAAGCCAAGCTCGCGGCGATGGGCATCGAGCCCACGCACGCCGAAATCGCGCGGCGGCTGAACGTGGACGAGGCCGAGGTCATCGAGATGGATCGTCGGCTGTCCCGCGCCGACGCGTCCCTCGACGCCCCGGTCGGCGACACCGAAGAGAAGGCCACGACCCGGCTCGAGCTCTTGCCGGCGCTCGAAACCAGTCCGGATCGCCTCGCGGAGAACGCCGAGCTCGGGGAGATGTTGCGCGAGCGTCTCGAGGAGTTCCGAAAGACGCTCACCGGCAAGGACGTGGCGATCTTCGAGAAGCGCTTGATCGCGGACGAGCCGCTCACGCTCCAGGAGCTCGGCAACGAGTTCGGCGTCTCGCGCGAGCGGGTTCGGCAGCTCGAAGCGCGCCTGACGAGCCGCTTGCGGGAGTTCTTGAAGCAGTCGCTCGGGGACGCCGTGGGCGTGAGCTGACGAACGCGCGTGGCGGGAACGCTCTTCCTCGTCGCGACGCCGATCGGCAACCTGGGCGACGTCACGCTGCGCGCGCTCGACACCCTGCGCGCCGTGGCGCTCGTTGCCGCCGAGGACACGCGGCACACGCGGGCCCTGCTCACGCATTTCGGGATCAAGAAGCCGCTCGTCGCGCACGACGCGCACGCGAGCGACCGCGACGTCGAGCGCTTGCTCGAACGGCTCGGCGCGGGGGAGGACGTCGCGCTCGTCACGGACGCCGGTACTCCGGGCGTCAGCGATCCGGGAGCGAAGCTCGTCCGCGCCGCGCACGAAGCGGCGATCCGCGTCGTACCGATTCCGGGAGTGAGCGCCGTGACGGCCGCGGTCGCCGTTTCTGGGCTCGTGGACGGCCCGTTCGTGTTTCTGGGATTCCCTCCCCGTCAGGGACGGAAGCGACGCGCGTTCTTCGATCGCGTCTTTGCGTCCGAAGAGCCCGTGATCCTCTTCGAGGCGCCGCACCGCGCCGAGCGAACGCTCGCCGAGCTCGCGGAGCGGGAGCCGGAGCGTCGCGCCGTGCTCTGTCGCGAGCTCACGAAAATCCACGAGGACGTGCGACGGGGCTCCTTGGCCGAGCTCGCGGCGAACGCCGCCGACCTGCGCGGCGAGATCACCCTCGTGGTTGCCGGGGCGCCCGAGCGGGCTCGGAGCCTCGAGGCGCCGTCCGATCTCGACGAGCTCGACGGGACGATCCGCACGCTGCTCCGCGCGGGCGAGACGCCGCGCGACATCGTCGCGACGCTCGCGACGAGCGCGCCACTCGCCAAGCGGGATCTGTATCGACGCGTCGCCGAGCTCGCGCGCGAGGAGCGCGCGGAAAGCTCCGAGCACGAGTAACGAACGAACGGTGCTTCACTCGCGTTTCGCGAGAGTGAGCACTCGGGGAGACGGTCGTACTTCGCGACGACGGAATCACCGCGGCGGTCGTGAGCCGCTGAACTCCTGGAAGTTTCGGCAGGCGAGGTACGCGCAGTCCGGGTCGTCGTTCGGCGAGCGCTCGGTGACGATCGTGCCCGCGATCGAGTGCCCGGTGAGCGTGCCGGTCGCTCGGACGTTGTAGGTGTAACCGCAGCCGTCTTCGACGTGGCTGATCGTGCCGTAATTCGTCAGTTCGAACGAATTGCCCGTGACCGTGCCTTCGAACTCGATGCTGCCCGTCACCAACGCGACGATGATCGCCGCCGCGCCGCCGATCGTCCCCTGGATCTCCGCCCCCTCCTGAGTGATCTCGAACGGGATGTTCGTGCTGCTCTCCCCTTCCGTCCAGTTCTCGACCCCACAATCGTTGTCTCCGTTGGTGACGTTGAGGGAATAGCTTCCGGAGACGTCGGCCGGGGGCCCTTCGTCCGAATCGTCACCGCACCCCACGCTCGACACCGCGAGCGCCAAAGCCGACCACCACGAGAACCAAGCACGCGCCATACCGGCTATTCGAGCAGCCTTCGCGCTCGCCGTCACCGGGGACGGCAGCGCACGCACCTCGCCGACGGGCAGCGACTTTCCTACGAGTCGGGAGCGTATCCTCCGAGGTGTGACCGCGGGCACTGCGATTCGCTCCGCCCGATGGTTCGTGAACCCCGCGGCTCGTCCGCGGACACCTGCCGAGTCGCGCCCGACGGGTGCGCGCTCGCATGAGGCGCACCTCCGGCACTTCCCGCGTCCGCGGACGCCGACGAAGCGAACCGTTGGGGCGCGAGCGGCGCCCCATTCGGTGGTTCAGCGCGTTCCGAGCGCACCCGCCTCGTACTCGAGCGTGGCGCGACGGTGTTGGGCTCAGCGGTTCACGGTGCTCATGTCGGGATAGCGATCGCCGACTGCGGAGCCCTTCGGCGCCGCCGCATCGAGCTCCGCGAGCTCCTCGGCCGTGAGCTGGATCTCGGCTGCCCGCACGTTCTGCTCGAGGTACTTGCGGCGCTTCGTGCCGGGTATCGGGACGATGTCCGACCCTTGCGCGAGCACCCACGCGATGGCCAGCTCCGCCGGCGTGACCCCACGCTTTTGCGCGAACGCCGAAACGCGCTCGACCAGCTCGAGGTTCTTCTGGAAGTTCTCTCCCTGAAAGCGCGGGAAGAAGCGCCGCCGATCGTCGGGAGCGAGATCTTCCGGCTTCTTGATGGCTCCGCTCAAAAACCCGCGCCCGAGCGGGCTGTACGCGACGAAGCCGATGCCGAGCGCGCGCAGCGCCGGCAAAATCTCGTCTTCGGACTCGCGACTCCAGAGCGAGTACTCGGTTTGCAGCGCGCTGATCGGGTGCACCGCGTGCGCCCGCCGAATCGTCTGCACCGACGCTTCGGACAATCCTAGGTAGCGGACCTTGCCCGCCTTCACGAGCTCCGCCATCGCGCCCACCGTCTCCTCGATGGGCACCGTCGGATCCACCCGGTGCTGATAATAAAGGTCGATGGTCTCGATGCCGAGGCGCCGCAACGACGCCTCGGCCGCAGAACGCACGTATTCCGGGCGCCCGTTGATCCCGAGGAACGACCCGTCCGCGCCCCGAACGTTGCCGAACTTCGTCGCGATGACGAGCCCTTCGCGCTTTCCGCGAATCGCCCGCCCGAGCAGCTCCTCGTTCTTGAACGGCCCGTACATGTCGGCCGTGTCGAAGAAGTTCACTCCGAGATCGATGGCCCGGTGAATCGTGGCAATCGATTCGGCCTCGTCCGTGGGCCCATAAAACTCGGACATGCCCATGCAGCCGAGCCCAATTTCCGAAACTTCGAGTCCTTGGTTTCCCAATCGCCTTCGTTTCATGCCGCCTCCGGGTGTGCGCGCCAGCATTGGCCCGCCCCCCGCGAGGGGCAAGCCCCGGTCACAGCGGAATTCGACCCGGCGTCGCGGCTCGAACCGTTCGCCCGCAACCGTCCACACGTCCGCTCGGGTTCGTGGCGGGGCCGTTCGGGGGTCGACGCGCACGGCCGAGCCGACCGCGTCTTTTTTTCACGGCGGTCTTCGTGCCGAGAGCGCCTTCGATCAGCGGGGCGGCTCGAGACCGGCGGTGACGATGAGAGCCGCCTCGACCTGCTTCACGAGCTCGCGTTGCTCGAGATGCTGGAGGCGCACCTCCAGGATCTTGCGGACCGAATCGAGGAGCTCGAGGACACTGGTGTTTCCCTCTCGGTACGAATCCTCGGCCATTCGGCGCAGCTCGGGGAGCAAAACGGCAACCCGCTCTTCGAGCGCGCGCAAGGTCTCGATGCGTTGACCGTACGTCGTCGCCAGGCGCTCGATTTCCGCGCGCGCCTCGTCGATTTCGGCGCGCAGAGCGCGCTCGGCCACGGAGAGCTCGGCTCGGGCGCGCGCGAGCACGCCCTGCCCGCGGTCGAACAGCGGCAGGGGCAACGAGACGCCGACGAATGCCGAGGCGCTGTCTTCGTCCTCGGTGACCACCGCGCCGACCGCGATCGAGGGAACGGGCAGCCGCTCGCGACGACCGAGCGCCAGACTGCCTCGCGCAAGGGCCTCGTCCGCCCGAGCGACCGCGATCGCGGCGTTCCGTTCGCGCGCGAGCTTCCAGAGCCGCTCGGGGCTCGTCGGGAGCGCGCCCGGCGCGAGGTCCCCCTCCGCTCGCGGACGATACTCCGGCAGACCGAGCAGCGTGGCGAGCGATCGAGAAGCCTCCTCCATCTCGGCCACTGCTGCGCGACGCTCCAGCTCGAGCGAGCGCGCCTCGAGCTCGACGCGGGCGACGTCGTACCGACTGCGATCTCCTTCTCGGTGCCGGGTCAGCACGATTTGCTCGAGCCGCGCGAGCTCCAGAACGGCGTCGTCGAGAATACTCACGCGCTCCTGGCGCGCGAGCAACGCGGCGAAGGCTTGCCGCACGGCGAGCTCCCGTTCCGCGAGGCTCGCCGCGATGCGTGCTCGCTCGGCGCGGATGGAGAGCTCGGCGACGCGCCCGCGCGCCCCGCGCTGCCCGAACAAGAGGAGCGGTTGCTCCACCACGATCTCGTGCTGCCGACGTGCGCCGGTGTTCGCCCCGCGCGCGAGCAACAGCGCTCCGTAGCTCAGCGACGGATTGGGATACACGGAGGCCTCGAGGCGAGCAGCCGAAGCAACCTCGAGCCGCGCCTGCTCGGCCCGTGTGCGGGGACTGCGATTCCGCAAGAGCTC
>QGUH01000789.1 GCA_003242355.1 Pseudomonadota bacterium | reverse complement strand
GTGACGCCCGAGGGGCGTGCCAAGAAAACTGGGCGTTCGTTTGGGGGGTGGGCCCGTACCCGGGTTGGGGTCGTAAACCGAAGCAACGCGCCGTTCCCGCGACGCGCCCCTGGCCCCCTTCGCGCCGAGAACGGCCCAAGGAGCCGCGGAGCACCCGCCGGCGAAGCGGCCGAAATTGAGCTCCCGCACTTCCGCACATTAGCCGGGCGGCACTCGAGCCCGATCGCGGAGTGCCGCGCGAAGCTCGGGCGGGCGCTCCCGCGAGCTGCCGCGTGACGCCGATAGGCCCCACGACGCCCATCCCTGCCCATCAGGCGGCGTTTACAGCGCTGCCCAACGAGAGCGGGAGCGACCCGCGGCCCGACGCCGGCGGGTGCTCCGCGGCGACGAGCTGTTCACGGCCGACGGAGCCCCGCCGGATTCGGAATCCGGCGGGGCGGGGGCGGGGTAGACGGCGACCTGCCGGCGCGCGCTACTGCTGGATCTGGAAGCCGATCTGGATGAGGTTCTGATCGGTTCCACCTCCCAAGTCGCTCACGTTGGCGTGGGTGTACGCCAGGGCGAGCTTGGCGAAGTAGTCCTTCATCACGTAGCTGAGCACGACGTCGAACTGCGAGATCGTCTGATCCGTGTCGTCGTTCATCGCCTGCTGGTAACGGACGAGGGGCTGAAGCTTGCCGATGCCAATCATCTCGGGCGTCAGGTAGCTCGCGAGCACGAAGAAGTGGTGATCCATCGGCATCGCGTCGGTGTCGAAGTAGTAATACGCTCCCTCGAAGGTCAACGTGCCGGCTCCTCCGAGATTGAACTCCGCGAGGATGTCCGCGTTGATCTCCAGCAGATCGTCTCGAACGGCAGGCATGCCGTCCTCGTCGAAGATCGTGTAGTCGTTCTGGTACTGCACGGCCGCCCCGATCGCGACGATGTCCTGAGAGCCGTAGTACGTGCTGCTCCCGTAGAAGCCGGGCTCCTTGCCGATGAAGGCGTAGGCGAGACGCGCGGAGTAGAGGGGAGACTGCGAGAAGGGTGCGGGGTCGCCCGGGTTGCCGTCGAGATCCATCACCCCGAGGTAATATTTGAACATACCCTCGCCGACGTCGCCCCAAACCACGGCGCCGGTGTCGCGGCCGAGCTCTTCGGTGCCGCGCGGACCGATGTACGGGCCTCCGAAGTAGACGCCCGGGTACGTCCAGGGGCTCATGAACCAGGGGCCGCTGAAGTTCGAGCGATCCGAGGGAGTGAGCAGGCGCCCTGCCCAGATGTGGAACTCGTCGGCGAAGTCGAGCTGGCCATAGAGGTCCAGCGTGCGCACCTCGAGTCCCTGGACGGTGCCGCCGCTGGCTTGGAAATTCGCGGCCCAGCCCACTTCCTTGGTCACCCTGCCGCTGAACCGCGGCTCGACGTACAGCTCGTCGAACCACTGGTCCCCGAAGATCTTCTTCGGGTTTTCCGAATCCTGCAGTCGCAGGGCGGCGCGGAACCCCACCCCCGTCGTCAACGTGAACGTTTCTTCTTCTTCGGCCGGTGCGGCGTCGGCCGGCGCCGGCGGAGGCTCCTCCGCAGGCATCATCGGGGACGGCGCGAGTGTCGGCGGTGCTTCCGGCGCGGCTTCTTGCGCGGGCTCGGGGGGCGATGCCGGCGGCTCTGCGGCTGGAGGCGCCGCTTCGGGCGGAGCTTCTGCAGCAGGCGGGGCCGCAGGAGGCTCCGGCGCTGCGGGCGGCGCCGGCTCCTGCGCCCATGCCATCGCCGGAGCGACGGCCGCGCACGATCCCACGGCGAAACGACAGAGTAAGGAACCGAGTTTCTTCATGCTCTCACCGATGCTTTGGTCGCGCACTTCGAACCACAAACCGGAGGGCGTCGGACGGAGGGGGCCTTCACCAACCGATGTTCGAGGAGTCGTCGGGCATGTCTCCAATCGCTCCGCGGCGCACCTTGCGCGACAGTGACCGCGGGCGGAACATCCCGCGGTTAATGTTTACGTAATGTGTCGTGAACGCTTCGTGTGATTTCGGAGCGCTTCATCCGAGTTAACCGCCCCGAAACGAAGGCGCGCTTCCGCTTGGTTTCGTGTTCGCGGCAAATCGATACACCCGTGTCGTCACCGCGAAACTCGAACGAAACCCGTTCCCGGGGATGACACGAGGGCCGCGAGACTCGGCGGACGACGAACGACGCCGAGCTCGAGCCAAAAAGGCAGGAGATACGCATGGAAAATCGTGTTGCGACGGTGCTGGCTTTCGCTGTGGGATTGACGTCGGGGGCGTGCAAAGGTCCTGGGTCCGGTGCCACCCCCGGGCCGGCAGAGACCACGAAGGCCCAAGATGCGGCTCCGGCCCCCGCGGCGCCGGCCAAAGCGGACGATACCGGCCCGATCAAGGTCGGCATCCTGCATTCACTCTCCGGCACCATGGCCATCAGCGAGACGTCGCTGAAAGACGTCGCGCTGATGACGATCGAGCAGATCAATCAGGCGGGCGGTGTGCTCGGGCGGAAGATCGAGCCCGTGGTCGTGGACCCCGCATCCAACTGGCCGTTGTTCGCGGAGAAAGCGCGTGAGCTCCTGCAGAAGGAGAAGGTCGCGGCCGTGTTCGGGTGCTGGACCTCGGTTTCTCGGAAGAGCGTGCTTCCCGTTTTCGAGGAGCTCAACGGCCTGCTCTTCTATCCCGTCCAGTACGAAGGCGAGGAGTCGTCGTACAACGTGTTCTACACGGGTGCCGCGCCGAACCAGCAGGCGATCCCCGCCGTGGAGTACCTGATGAGCCCGCAGGGTGGCGGCGCGAAGAAGTGGGTGTTGCTCGGCACGGACTACGTGTACCCGCGCACCACGAACAAGATCCTGCGTTACTTCCTGACGCAGAAGGGAGTGCCCGAGGCGAACATCATGGAACGGTACACGCCCTTCGG
>QGUH01000788.1 GCA_003242355.1 Pseudomonadota bacterium | reverse complement strand
CGCCTCCGGGGAACACGGGGGCCCATCCGAAACGCTCTGCCGCGACTTCACCGAGCGCGGGGGGGAGCGCATTGGCGATCAGTGACGCCGTGCCGACGAGACCGATCGCCTGGCCCAGACGTTCCCGCGGCGCGAGCTCCGCGCCCGCCGCGGTGGTCGCGTTGTACACGAGCGCGAAGCCGACACCTTGCGCGCAGCGGATGACGAACAACCAGGCGCCGAGCCCGGTGACCGTGAGCATGGCGAGCGCCGTCGCCGTGCTGAGCAGCGCTCCCGCGAGCATCACCCGGCGAGACCCGTAACGGTCGATCAAACGGCCGAGCAGCGGGGTGGCGAGCACGGCCGCCCACAGGGCAGAGGCCCCGAAGAGCCCGATGGCCGCCGGGCCGGCCGCGAGCTCCGTCGCCAGGTATTTCGGCAGGAGGAAGTAGACGGAGAAGGTCAGCCCGAAACAGAACTGGACGAGGAGAACTCGCACGAGCGGCCCGGTGACAATCCGGGATTGGGCCGCGCTCTCGGCGAGGACCCGTAATGGGTCGGTAGTGGCTGAAGGTCGACTTGGAGTGGTCATCACGCGGAGCTCCAGGGCCGATCGGGAGCTCCACAAGCGACGAACCCTCTCGGCCAGGGTGGCGGAGAGGGTTTCGTGCGGTCGAAAGCTCGCTCGAGCGCCCTATCCGCCGTCCGGGCGAATGACCCACGTGCGAACCGGGTGGCACTGAGCAGGCTTCATGCCCGCTTCCCTAGTGCAGCCTCTCTGGTTCGTCAATTGCCGGATGGAATCGTGGAGTGCCCCGCATCGCGGTAGTGCGCACCCCGCGTGGTCCGACGCCTCGAGCGCCCCGGGCCATGCTCGGCTCGACGAATGCGATTCTCGTTATTACCTTGCATTCGTCATGCCTTCCGCTCTCGGATCCCGGCCGCCTCCGGGGCCAGAATCGCGACCGCCGAAGCAGCCGCCGGAAACGGGTGGGCCCGCGCGCCCGAGCTGGCGTGGCTGGATCGTGCTCGCGCTCCTGCTGCTCACCTTCTACAGCTGGAACCGGTACGCCGCGGAGGACGAAGCCCATCCGGCCATTTCGTATACGGCGTTCTACCAGGCGGTTCAGGAGGACCATGTCGATAGCGTCACCCTGAAGGGCCAGCACGTCACCGGGCGTTTCGACAAGCCCGTGACCATCGAGGGGAGGACGCTCGAGACCTTCCGCACGATGGTTCCGGTGCAAGAGGACACCGAGCTGCTTCCGCTGTTGCGCGAGAAGGGGGTCACCATCAACGTGCGCAGCGAGGAGCAGCCGCTCGGCGTGCAAATCATCCTCTCGCTCCTGCCGTTCGCGCTGATCATCGGGGCCTGGGTTTGGCTGTCGCGCCGCGCGCAAAGCATGATGGGGACGGGCGGTCCGTTCGGGATGCTGAAGGCGCGCACGCGGCGTTTCGAGAAGGAGGGCAAGGTCAGCGTCAAGTTCGACGACGTCGCCGGTCTCAAGTCGGCCAAGCAAGACCTTCAGGAGATCGTCCAGTTTCTCAAGGAGCCGGAGCGCTTCCGCAAGCTCGGGGGCAAGGTGCCGCGTGGCGTGCTTCTCGTCGGTCCGCCCGGAACCGGAAAGACCCTGCTCGCCCGCGCCGTGGCCGGCGAGGCCGGGGTTCCGTTCTTCTCGATCAACGGGTCGGAGTTCATCGAGCTGTTCGTCGGCGTCGGCGCGTCGCGGGTGCGTGAGCTGTTCGAGGAAGCCAAGAAGGTCGCGCCCGCGATCATCTTCATCGACGAGATCGACGCCGTCGGGCGCTCGCGCGGAGCCGGGCTCGGTGGGGGACACGACGAACGAGAGCAGACGTTGAACCAGCTGCTCTCGGAGATGGACGGCTTCGACCGCAACGATCTGACCATCGTGCTCGCGGCCACCAACCGCCCCGACGTGCTCGATCCCGCGTTGCTCCGTCCGGGCCGCTTCGATCGCCGCGTGATCATCGATCGCCCGGAGCTCGGGGCGCGCAAAGCAATCCTCGAGGTGCACACGCGCGGCAAGCCGCTCGCACCGGACGTCGACTTGCAGCAGATTGCCGCGAATACTCCGGGGTTCTCCGGGGCGGATCTCGCCAACCTGGTCAACGAGGCGGCGCTGATCGAGACCGGCCGGGGGCCCGAAGCATTCGGGGGGGGGGCTTCCCGGCGGGGTACGACCAAAATGGGGTCGGGGACTCTGCGCAAAAAAAAACTCAACACCCAAAAGAAGCGGCGGGTCGCGGTCCACGAGTCGGGGCACGCCATCGTGGCGCATTTTTCGCCCAACGCGGAGCCCCTCGAGCGCGTCACGATCATTCCGCGCGGGATGGCGCTCGGCGTGACGCAGTACGTGCCGGGTCAGGATCGGCACTTGTTCACCGAGCCGCAGCTTCGCGACAACCTCCGGATGATGCTCGGGGGTTACGCCGCCGAGCGGATCGTTCTGGGCAACATCTCGTCGGGGGCGGAGAACGACCTCAAGCGAGCGACCGAGCTCGCGTTCAAGATGGTCGCGCACTGGGGCATGAGCGATCGGGTCGGCCCCGTGTATCACGAGCACCGCACCGAGCATCCGTTCCTCGGCCAGCAGCTCGCGACCGAGGGCGGCACGAGCGATGCGACCGTGCACATCATCGAAGACGAGACGCGACGCATCCTGAACGCCGCGCTCCAGGGTGCGGAGCAGATTCTCCGCGAACACCGCCCGGAGCTCGACCGGCTCGTGAGCGCGCTGCTCGAGCGCGAGACCGTCGAGAAGGAGGAGCTCGAACGCTTGCTCGGTCCCGGGCAGGCGGGCGCGGAGCGGGCCCTCGCCAGCGCAGCGAACGCGTGAGGGGCAGAGCGCTCGTCCGGCTTCGAACGGGCGTCGGCATCGGGCTCGCGCTCGCGGCCCTCGCGGGCCGG
>QGUH01000787.1 GCA_003242355.1 Pseudomonadota bacterium | reverse complement strand
GAAAACCTGGGGCGGCCCCGTGTTCGGGCGCGCACCCCCGGGGGTGCCGCGGAGTTCGGCGCGGTGCGTGGTCGGGGGCTAACCATCTCGCGGTCCGATCCGTAGTACTCGATGACGCATCGGCGAGCACCCCTCGGGTGCCCCGCCGAGCTCGACGCACCCAGTCGGCACATTCGTCACGGCTGGGGCGACCTTGACCCGGAGAACCGCGTCGCTAAAGTACCTATTAGCTGGCGAGTCGGACGACGGCCGCCAGGAAACGAGACTGAACATGCTCCCTCCGTTCATCATCGAGCAGATTCGTCGTCGCGAGGAGGAGGAGCGGTTTCGGCGGGAGGAGCTCGAGCGTCCCCGCCTCGAGCTGCCGGTCGACCTCTATCATCCCGAGACCGATGGTCATTCGCCACGCCGGGACGAGCAAGAAGTCCCCGAGCGTGGCGTTCTGATCCTCGATCTCGTCTGACGTTCGCGCGGCGTTCCCGCAGGGCGACGAACCCGAGTGGTTCGGCCTCTGCGATGCCTCCGGCCGTCCCGCCTCTCGGGCGGCGTCGTGAGCCGGGCCGTGTTCGCCTTCAGCGCGGACCGAAATGTGTGACAGTGAGGCTCGACAAGCGCAGCGCCTGATCTAGGCTGCGCGCCGTGCGCCCCGCCCCTGTCCCGCCTGCAGCACTGCTCCGGGCTGCGGGCCTTCTCTTAGCGCTTGGCTCCGGTTGCTACACGACCGAGGGCGGCACGCCTCCACCACACGACGTCGCCTACTTTCCCGTGGGGTTAGCGGTCGCAAACGCGGCGCGCCATCTCGTCGTCGTCAACAGCGACTTCGACCTGCAGTACGAGGCCGGCACCGTGGCGGTGCTCGATCTCGAGGCGGTGCGCGCCCTGACGCCCGAACCCTGTGGCAGTGATGCCGACTGCGGCGAGGAGCGGCGTTGCGACACGCAGCCCTCCGACGAGAACGGCGGGGTGCCGAGCTGGGTGTGCGTGGATCGCGAGGGGCCGTACGCCGGGCTGCCGTGCGGCCCGATCGCGGAGCGGCCGATCGCGAATCGTCTGCTTTACCCGGGGCGGTGTGAAAACGTCGATTTTACGCGTCCGCCCGTCGGCGAGAGCCTGATCGTAGACACGGTGGAAATCGGGGCCTTCGCGACCGACGTCGTCTACCGCGAGCGCCCGGCGAGCGCGCCGTCCGAGGGTGCTCCGGGGCGGCTCTTCGTGCCGGTGCGCGGCGATGCGACGCTCCACTGGATCGATCTCGACGAGAACGGGCGCCTGGATTGCGGCCAGACCGTCCGTGGAGGCGCGTGTGACGATCGGCACCGGGCCGGCGACGAGCGCGACAATCCTCGTGGGCTTCGGCTCGACCCGGAGCCGTTCGCGGTGGCCGCGACTACCGACGGGACCAGCCTGCTCGTCACCAATCAAGCGACGGGCGTGGTCTCGCTTTTCGTGAATCGCTGGTCCGACGAGGGCGCGCGGCTCGAGGACGCAATCGACGAGCTTCCGGGTAACCCCGTTGGTGTCGCGGCGTTGCCCGCGCCCGCGGTGCTCGCGACGCGCGCGGCGGAGTATCCGCCGGGATTCTTGGTCACGTACGGCAACGCCGCGGAGGTGAACCTGTTCCGGGTGTTCCCCGAGGCGCTCAGCGCGCCACAGGCGGCGTACGTGGTGCAGGCTCAGGCGCGCCCGCTGCGGATCAACTCGAGCGGGATCCACTCGCGAGGGATCACGGTGGACGACTCCGAGCGCGCGCGCGCCGAGGCGGAGTGCGCAGCGAGCGCGGGCATCGAGCTCGCCTGCACGGCCGACGAGGCCTGTCTCGCCGAGCTTTCCGCCGAGCGCCGGGCGGCGCTCGATGCGTGCTTGACGGCTGCGAGCACCATTCCGCTCGACGTGTACCTGGCGAACCGTGCTCCGGCGAGCCTGATCATCGGACGGACGCAGCCCGAGGCGGGCGCCGTCGCGGTCACGGAGATGCCGGTGTTCACCGACACGGTGCCGCTCACGCTGGGCCCGTCGCGCGTGCTCGTGGGGAACGTCATCGTGGGGACCGCGGCCGATGGGACGCCGATCTACGAGCGGCGCGTGTTGGTGGTTTGCTTCGATTCACGCCGCATCGTCGTGTACGACCCGAGAACGCGCAGCGTGGACGTGGAGGTCGTCACGGGCCGCGGGCCGCACGCGGTGGCCCTCGACACGGAGCATGGCCTCTTGTACGTGGGGCACTTCACGGATTCGTACATCGGCGTGGTGAGCCTCGATCGCCGCTTTCCGGCGACCTACGGCACCATGCTCGCGTCGTTCGGTAGACCCTCGGCCCCGAGGACCTCGCAGTGAGCTCAACGTCGTCACGAGCGTTCGCGCTTTCTCTGTTGCTCGGCTCGCTCCCGCTCGGCCTGCTCGGCTGTGCCGATCGCCCGGTCACCGTGCAAGTGCGGTCGTTGCGGGCGAGCGGTGACGTGACGTTCGTGTGCCGCACGCGCGATGGGGAGAGCTTGCCCGTGCGCGAGTGCAACCTCGACTCGCTGGGACGTGGCGAACGCAACTTGTTCGCGCTCGTGACGCAAATGGGCACGGGCGAGGTGGCCTTCATCAACGTGCCCTACAACCCGAACGCGCTCGCTTCGGACGAAGGCGTGATCGATCTCGATCCATGGACGCCGGCATTCGGGTTCGCGCGCATCGGGGAGCGCCCGGGAGAAATCGTGAGCACGCCGGGCGGCCGCGCGAGCTTCGTCGGAGTGGCGGAGCCGGGGCGTCCCGGGATTTTCGCGTTGCCGACGAGCTGTCTCGACGCGCCGAGACGGGACGAGCTGCCGCGCGATCTGACGAGCTGGCCCGCGTGCTCACTGCCGGCGGCGCCTGGCGGCCTCGCCATGGCGATCGACCCACCGGCAGAAGACGGCACGGTCGCGC
>QGUH01000786.1 GCA_003242355.1 Pseudomonadota bacterium | reverse complement strand
CGGCGCCCCCCCAGCCAAAAAGTGCTTGGACTTTGACGCGGGGTTTTAGTCCCCCCTTTCCCCCGGCCCCCCCCCCCCGCCGCCGCCCCCCCCCCCGCCCCCGCCAATGCATGGCGGTCGCGCCCCGTTGATTGCCGTTTTGGTGCTGCTCGTGGTGCTCGTGGCGGGGGGCGTCTTCGTTTTTCGATCGCGAGCACCGGAACCGGCGCCGTCGCCGACGACCACGCCGGTGGCCCCGACCACCTCTCCACCTCCGGTCTTCGACGAGCCGCCTCCGCCGCCCCCGCCGCCCGCGGAAACCGCGGCGGAGCCCGCGGTGCCGGCCGAGCCGAAGGCGCCCGAGAAGCGACCTGCCCTCGGCGGGTGCGCGGGCGAGTGCCGCGGCACGGCCCCGCCCGGGTTCCAGGGGCAGCTCGCCGCCAAGGGCGCGGCTTCGCGGGGATGCTACGAGCGCGCGCTCCGGCAGAACCCGACGCTGCAAGGGCGGATGAAGGTTTCCATTCGCGTGGGGCCGGACGGGAACGTGTGTCGCGCCAACGTCGTCTCCAACGAGCTCGGTGACCAGGGCGTTGCGGCGTGCGTCGCCCAGATCTTCCGCAGCGCCGCGTTCAGCGCCCCGAAGGGCGGCTGCGTCGACGCGGAAGTCCCGCTCAAGTTCTCGCCGAAGAATTGACTCGGAGAGCGGCCTCGCCCGATTTCGGTCCGATGAGCGGCCGTGTGACGGCTCGTTTCGGAGCCCCGTCGATCTCGCCGCGTGCTCGAGCGCGCGACACGGGACTTTCGGCATCGGGAGCAGCGTGAGCTTCGGCGTTCTGCTCACGGTCGCTTACGACGGGCGTCCTTTCGCAGGGTTCGCGCTTCAGCCGAATGCGCGCACCGTGGCGGGCGAGCTGCTCGGAGCGGTGCAGGCAATGGACCCGCGGGTGCGGGAGCTGCGCGGGACGAGTCGCACCGACGCGGGAGTCCACGCGCGCGGTCAGCGCGTCGCCTTCGACACGGAGCTCGATGTTCCGTGCCGCGGATGGGTGCTCGGGCTCGGCGCTCACTTGCCTGCGGAGATTGCGGTCGTTCGCGCGGAGCGGGTCGAGCCCGGCTTCGAGCCGCGCAAGCACGTCCGCTCGAAGACCTATCGGTACTCCGTGCTCGAGAGTCCGGTGCGCGATCCGTTCCTCGAAGGACGCGTGTGGCGCGTGCCCGAGAGGTTGAACCAGATCGCGATGAGCGAGGCGGCGACCTGCCTCGTGGGTGAACACGACTTCGCCGCTTTCCGTGCTGCGGGGGACATGCGGGCCGAGACGGTGCGTCGTTTATTTCGCGTCGAGGTGCGTAGGGCGCGTAGCGATGATCGCGTTTGGGAGATCGTGGTCGAGGGCGATCGCTTTCTGTACAAGATGGTGCGAATCATCGTAGGAAGCCTCGTGGACGTCGGACGCGGGCGTCTCGCTGCGAACGCCCTTGCGCGCGCCCTCGCGAGCGGGCGGCGCGCCGATCTCGGCGTGACCGCTCCGCCAGACGGGCTGTGCCTCGACGTCATCGACGTCGACGTCACCCCACCAATCGATGCTTGGCCAGGTTGACGGAATCGGGTTGTCGCCGTAGCGTCGCGGACACCGAATCGGTGAATAGGTGTCGCGGCGACCCGTGGCACCCGATTCGCGTCAGGAGCTTCACCCATGGGTTTGACTCAGCGTCTCGTGGACAAAGGCAAGGCGAGGCTCATGCGCCCTTCGATCCTGCGGTGGGTCACCGATGATCGAGTGATGCGGGCGACGGAAGGACTGATGGACGCGCGCCTGCGCGTGAAAGCGGCGTGGCGGCTCTTGCTGAACGGCCACGAGCTTCCGCCGGTCGATCCTGCGCTCGACGATCGCATCGGACGCACGCAGGGCAACGGCAAGAACGGGCACACGGCCAACGGCCACGAAACGAACGGTCACGCGACGAACGGCGCGCGCGTCCGTGCGGGAGATACGAACGGCAACGGCGCCCACGTCGACGGCGCGAACGGGAGCGCGTCGACGAACGGCAGTGCGGCACACCGGATCGTCCGCGGCTCCGAGGACATGGATGAGTCGCTGCGCGAGCGCTCGAGCCTCGCCGGCATCGGCGGCAAGGACATCCTCGAGAAGTGCCAGAAGTTCATGGCGGCGGACAACGCGCGCAAGCGCGGGATCTACCCGTTCTTCAGGCCACTCGATCTCAACGACGGCCCGGAGGCGGTGATCAACGGGCGCCGCGTGGTGATGTTCGGGTCCAACAATTATCTCGGGCTCACGACGCATCCCACGGTGCGCAACGCCGCGAAGGCCGCCATCGATCGCTTCGGAACGAGCATGACGGGCTCGCGCCTCGTGAACGGCTCGATGAAGCTGCACGAGGAGTTCGAGGAGAAGCTCGCCGCCTTCTTCGGCAAGGAGAGCGCGCTCGTTTTCACGACGGGCTACCAGGTCAACGTCGCGGTGCTCTCGGCGCTGCTCAGCAACAAGTACAGCGTCGCCGTGATCGATCGGAACGTCCACGCGTCGTTGTACGACGGCGCGCGGCTCGGGCAGGCCGCCGGAGCGCAGCTGATTCGTTATCGGCACAACGATCCCGAGTCGCTCGACAAGGTCCTCGAGAAGCTCGATGCGGGGCAGGGTGCGCTCGTGATCACCGACGGCGTGTTCAGCGCGGAAGGGGAGATCGCGCGCCTCGACGAGATCGTCGCCGTGGTGAAGAAGCACGGCGCGCGCCTGTTCGTGGACGACGCACACGCGCTCGGCGTCATCGGTCCCGGCGGGCGCGGCACGGCGCATCACTTCGGCGTCGCCGATCAGGTCGATCTCATCGGCGGCACGTTCTCCAAGTGGCTCGCCAGCATCGGCGGGGGGGGCCCCGGCGGGGGGCACGAGCGTCGCGACAACCCCCCCCTCCCCGCGCGG
>QGUH01000785.1 GCA_003242355.1 Pseudomonadota bacterium | reverse complement strand
TCTGATCCGCGAGCGCCCGTACGTGAGCTTCCGCCGAACGGCGCCCGCACGCGAAGTGCTGGACGGAGCGCGCGGAGCCGCGGACTGGCAAGACGTCTTTCCGGTGCTGCACGACGATGGGCGGTTGCTCGGCATCATCACCACGGACACGGTGCGGGCGCTCGCGATGCACCCCGACGTGCTCGATCTCACGCTCGCGATCGACCTGATGAGCGTTCCCGCGGTCGTCCGCGAAGACGACGATTTGCACGTCGCGCTCGAGCGCATGCTCACCCATCGATCGCGCGAGCTCGTCGTGCTGAGCGAAGCGGGCACGATCGCGGGATTCCTCGACGAGGCCGAGATTCAGGCTGCCTATCATCAGGCGACGACTCGGCACGCGCCGCAGAGCGCACGCTGAGCGCCTGGCGTGCCGCCGCGCATGCCCCGGTTTCGGTTGCGGGGGGGCGGATGCCTCACTAAGGTTGCCTGCCCCCGGGTTGCGCCGGGAAGCACGGCACGTGCCGAGCGCGCTCAGCAAGGGCTTCCCCATGCCTCTCGCCATCGACACCTCGTTGGACGGCCCGAAACACTCGAGAAACGCGCCCGTGCCAGGCTGCCTCCCGAAACGCGCCCTGGCGATGACGATGCTGCTCTGCCTTCCCCGGTCCGCGATCGCGGCGCCCGCGAACGAGCGCGCGGCCTGGGTCGAGGCGCACGTGCCGCCGTTCCTCGCGCGTTCGGGGCCCTTCGGCCTCGATTACTATCAGTGGCTCCTCATCCCGGTTGCGCTCGGGCTCTCTTGGATTTCGGGTGCGCTGCTCGGTCGTCTCACCCGCGCGCTGCTCGCGCCGGTGGTCCGCGGAACGAGCACCGACGCCGACGATCTCCTGCTCGCCCGCCTCGCCGGCCCGCTGACGCTCGCTTGGGCGTCCGTCGTAGCGCTGGTGCTCGTGCCGCTCATCGGGTTCGAAGGGCCCGTTCTCGACCTCGCGCGCAAGGGCTTGCGGGCCGTGCTCCTGGTCGCGTTCTTCTGGTCCCTTCTGCGCGGCACCGACGTCGGGTTCTCCCGGGCGCAGAGCTCGGAATGGGCGCGCTCCCACGGCACGGCGCGCTCGCTTTTGCCGCTCTTCGCGCGCATCGCCAAGCTCGTCATCGTCGCCCTGTTCGCGGTCGCCTTGCTCGCCGAGCTCGGCTATCCAGTGGCGAGCCTGATCGCCGGCCTCGGCATCGGCGGTCTCGCGCTCGCGCTCGCGGCGCAGAAGACCGTGGAGAATCTGTTCGGCGCCTTCTCGCTCGGCGTGGACCAGCCGTTCGCCGTCGGCGATTTCGTCAAGGTCGAGGATTTCGTCGGAACCGTCGAGAAGATCGGGCTGCGCTCCACGCGTATCCGCACGCTCGATCGCACGCTGATCACCTTGCCGAACGGCAAGCTCGCCGAGCAGCGCCTCGAATCGTTCACCGCGCGCGACCGGATGCGGCTCGCGTGCACCGTGCGCCTGGTCTACGGAACGACCGCTCGCCAACTCCGCGAGGTCCTGAACGGGCTCGAGCGGGTGCTGCGCGAGCACCCGAAGATCTGGCCGGATGCGGTCGTCGTCCGGTTCAAGGAGCTCGGCGTCTCCTCGCTCGACATCGAGGTGATGGCCTGGTTTCAAACTCCGGATTGGGGTGAGTTCCAGCTGATTCGGCAGGAAGTCCTGATCCGATTCATGGAGGTCGTCGAACAGGCGGGCACTCGGTTCGCGATCCCCGCGCAGACCATACACTTGTCCGACGACCGGAAGAACGTCGAAAGCAGCCAACAGAGCACGCGGAGGCTCCAAGCATGAGCCAGATTCTCCCGCCCGACGCACCTCCAGAGCTGTGGCGGCCGGCGCGCAGCATGATGCAGCGCTTCGCGCGGCCCATCGAAGTATTCCTCAGTATTCAGGCCGCGAGCGGCATCCTGCTGTTGATAGCGGCGGCCGTGGCGCTGCTCTGGGCGAACTCGCCGTGGCGCGAGAGCTATCACGCCCTGTGGCACCTGCCGGTTCGCTTCGGCATCGGATCGTTCCAGTTCGAGCAGTCCCTCCACTTCGTGGTGAACGAGGGGCTGATGGTCATCTTCTTCTTCGTGGTCGGGCTCGAGGTGCGCCGCGAGCTCTACGAAGGAGAGCTGTCGGATCCGCGTCGGGCCGCGCTTCCGGCCGCTGCTGCGCTCGGCGGCATGCTCGCGCCGGCCGCGATCTATTTGGCCATCAATGCCGGGCAGCCGGGGCGCGCCGGATGGGGGGTTCCCATGGCGACGGACATCGCGTTCGCCGTGGGCGTGCTCGTGCTGCTCGGCAAGCGGGTCCCGGCGGCCGTTCGCGTGCTTCTGCTCGCGCTCGCCATCATCGACGACATCGGCGCGATCGTCGTGATCGCGATCTTCTATTCTTCCGGGGTTTCCGCCACGTGGCTGCTCGTGGCGCTCCTCGGCGTCTTGCTCGCGGTCGCCCTCCGCGGCCTCGGGGTCCGGCAGCCGTGGGCGTACGTTCCGGCGGGCATCGTCGTGTGGACCGGGTTTCTGAGCTCGGGCGTCCATCCCTCGATTGCGGGCGTGTTGCTCGGCCTGCTCACGCCCGTGCGTGCCTGGTTCGGCGCTTCGGGGTTTTTGGCGGCCACCGAGCGCGCTCTCGGCCACTTCCGAGCACGGGTCGAAACGAATCACGGGCACCACGACTTGCTCGAGCCGCTCGAGGCCATCGCGCTCGCGCGCCGGGAGGCGGTGCCGCCCGTGGTGCGGCTCGAAGCCGCGCTCCACCCGTGGGTCGCCTACGGCATCTTGCCGATATTCGCGCTCGCGAACGCCGGCGTGGATCTGAGTGAGCTCGACCTGTCCGCCGCGGGGGCGAACGGCGTGATCCTCGGAGTCGGGTTCGGTCTCGTGCTCGGAAAGCCGATCGGAATCCTCTTGGCGAGCT
>QGUH01000784.1 GCA_003242355.1 Pseudomonadota bacterium | reverse complement strand
CGCTCTTTCTCTGTTTTGTTTTTTGTTTTGAGTGTACCGGCACCCCCCAATACTTACCCTCCTTATTCGTCGGGAGCGTCCGATGTGTAAAAGAGGCACGCACGGACGTGAGCCCCGTCTCATGCCCTCCCTTCGCGGAGCACCTTCCGAATCGCCGCAATGTGCAGCACCGTGGGCAGCAACACGTACGGAGCGTGCACCACCCACGTGAGCCCCGTCTCATGCCCTCCCTTCGCGGAGCACCTTCCGAATCGCCGCAATGTGCAGCAACACCGCAGTCATCACCAACACCGTGGGCAGCAACCCGTACGGAGCGTGCACCACCCACGTGTTGTCGGGCTTCAGCACCTGCAGCGGCGTCGGCAGCGACAGCACGCCCACCACCACCACGAGGGCCAACAACCCGAGCCCAACCACGTTCCAAATCAGCACCAACGGCTTCCCCCAAGGGCCGCGCTGAACGGCATGCACAACACCCTCGCGGTGAGCTTGCCGCTTTCGTCCCATCGTCCGTCGAGCTTGCCGCTTTCGCCCCATCGTCCGCCGAGCTTGCCGCTTTCGTCCCATCGTCCAACGCCGCGGTGTCCGCCCCGGCTCCGACCGTGCTTCGTGCGGCACTCCCCTTTCCATCGTGCAACGCCCTCACGCGGGCTCCAACCGGCCGGATCACTCGCCAAGAGCCGCGACGCCCTGTCGACAATCGAGCGGGTCACCCGCCCAATCCGAACGCGCATACTGCCAACATCGCGGGCTACCCGTCCCGGGTGCACACCTCGTCGCGTCCAACGCGGGTCACCCGCTCCCCAAAGGCGACACCTTGCCCACCGAAATCTCGGTTATGCGCCCGCAATGCGACACCTCGTCGCGTCCAACGCGGGTGACCCGCCCGATCCGAACGCGTTTGTCGCCAAAATCGCGGATCCCCCGTCCCGAATGCGACATCTTGTCGCGTTGAACGCGGGTCACCCGCCCAATCCGACCGTACTTGCCGCCAAATCGAGCGGGTCACCCGCTCACTTGCCGCCAAAACTGTCGCCTTCGGGCCCGATTTGCCGCCATTCGGGGCACTGATGGCGACAAATCCCGGCGGGTCACCCGCTCTTCCGCCACCACTTGCCGCCATACGGGCGGGTCACCCGCTCCCCAAAGGCGACACCTTGCCGCCAACACACGTGCGACCGCTGCAGGCCTCACGGAACACGGCACGTCCAGGCGGTGCTTCCGCGCATTTGGCGGCAAGTCGTCGCGTTCTTCGCGGATTCTCCGCCAAGAAGGCGACACCCACCCCGAATTGCCGCCATTCGGACCCCGAACCGCTTCGACACCGGCACGCGAATTCGCAACCACGACGGGAAGCCCCAAGTGGCGCGTGCCTAACCATTCGCCGCCCTACTCCTCGCACGCGGCGTCGCCCGCACGCCGACGGCCCCGACGAACCGGGTTCAACGGTGCCCCCGCCGTTACCGGTGCGCGGCGGATGGCGCCGTCACTCATGCGCTACGAGCCTCACGGCAAGAACGCCGTGCCTTCCGCCTTCAACGCTGGCTCGCCAGGTACCGGCGAAAGGCGCGCACCTGGCAGAAGTCCATGCCGGCGCTGCGGGCGGCGGCGCCGTCGGCGTCGTCGCGGTCGCCGATGACGAGGCAGCTCCGCGGGGGAACGCCGAGCGCTTGGGCGGCTTTGAGGTAGCCGTCGGGATCGGGCTTCAGCCGGCGCGGCCCGAAGGGCTCGCCGTTCGCGATGACCACCTCGAAGAGATCGCGCGCGCGCAACGCTTCGAGCTTTTCGAGCGCGGGATAGTCGCTCACCACGGCCGTGCGCCCTCCGGCACGCCGGAACCGCTCGATGGCACGCAAAAGGCCGCTCCGGCGAAACCACCCCACGTAGCGGCGGGGACGCTCGATCATCCACGTGCGCACGTCGCGCTCGAGCTCCGTAACGTCGAGCGCGAGCGCAGAAGCCGTGCGCGCGAGCTGCACCGCGAACGGATTGTCCCCCTGGTCGCGATCGTCGCGCAGCCGCTCGTGCTCGTGACGAAACCGCCGCAGCCGCGGCAGCACCCGCATGCCGAACAGGAGCAGCTCGCAGGCCATCGCCAGCTTCACGCCCGGCGCCCAGTACAGCGTTCCGTCGAGGTCGAGCAGCCACGCCGCGTGCTTTCGAGCACGAACGCTCAGCGAGTCGGAGTCGCCCGTCGGCCGCGAAACCTCGAGGTCAACGGCGCGCTCGCTCATCACTCGCGCCTCCTGCGAAACGCGCGGCCGCCCCCACCCAAGAGCCCGAGATCGACGGCGCCCGCCACGCCGACGAGCAGCCACCCGAACGGCGTCATCACGCCCGCCGGACCCACGGAGTTGAGGCTGAACGCGAACGTGAGCGTCGTCAGCGGCAAGAAGAAGAACCCGAGCAGCGGCCAGATCCAGTGGTCGTAGGCACGTTCGAGGTACGACCCGCCGAGCAGCCACACCAGCACGAGCGCGATGCGCGGGAAGAAGACGGCGAGACAACCGACGAACAGCGGCATGCCCCTCGAGCCTACTGGCGATCGCCCCACACGACGAGCGCTGCCGCCGTCTCCTCGTCGAGATCGACCGGCCCGCGCTCGGCCTCGGGCGGCGCGAGCTCCCGGGCGCGCACCTCGCTCTCGAAGGTGGCGTACCAAAGCGCGCGCGCCGCATTCGGCTCGTTCGCGAAGATGTCGGTCACGCACGCCGGATCCACGTCGAGCGCGCAGAGCTTCGGCACCGCGCCGATGTCGCCGTGGAGCAAGCGCGTTCCGAGGCGGCTCGCAAAGCTGCCCGGCAGGCTCGCGCCCTCGGGCCGCGGGACGAGCGGCGAAAGGCCGTGAGCCCGTGCGAACGGAGCGAGCCGCGCCAGGCGCAGCGGCACGGTGAGCCCGAGCGCGCGCAGCGTCGTCACGGTCCAGTCT
>QGUH01000783.1 GCA_003242355.1 Pseudomonadota bacterium | reverse complement strand
CCGTCGCGGTCGGCCTCGGCGCGACGCCGGCACGGGCCGAGCAGGCGCTGCTCAGCATCACGGCGAGTCCTGCCGCGCTCGAGGTTTGTCCGTCGGAGGGCGAGGGAAGTGATTCGGCCGATCCCTCGGGGAGTGCCGGGTCGGCAGCCGAACGACCGCGCAGGACGATCGGTCGCTCGATGCTCGTCGTACGAAACGGCGGCAAGCGCCGGTCAAAAAACGTCTGTCTCACGGCGTTCACCAACGGCCTCGCCGAGCTCGTGCGTTCGCCGTTTCCGCTCCAACGGCCCGGGACTTCGGAAGACGCGAACGAGGGTTCGTGCAGCGGGTTGCTGATCCCCGAGCTGGCCGCAGCCGAAGCGTTCTGGACTGCGGTCGACGTGAAGTTGCCGGGCCCCGCCGCTGCCACCGCGCCGATTCAGTTCAACGCGAGCTACGAGCTCGCTTCGTCCGGGAAGCCTGCGCGGACGGTGACCACCGGAACGCTGGACGTCAAACCGGTGGCAGGGTTCGGCGCCAACGCCCTCCAGGTGGAAGCCAAAGTGGTGTCTGCGGTTCTGCACGACACGCAGAAGACGCGCGTCACCGTGCTGATAACGAACGGGGGAACCGAGCCACTCGAGCTCACCATCGAGCCAGTCGGGCCCAAGTGGGCCACGCTCGAGGTGGATGGGCCCGCTCCCAGGATCGTCGAGCCGCAGAGCAGCGTCAGTGTCGCCTACGAGCTCACGGCGAACGAACGGGTCGAGCCGCGCAAGCACACCGGGATGTTCTCGGTCGTGGCGAAAGGTAGCTGTGGGCGGATCCTCCGCAGGGTGGCGACTTACGACATCACGTACGGCGTTTACGGAGAGTCCGCGATCCTGACGACGCTCGGGGTTCCGTCGTTGCTCGTTCTCCCCGGGTTCTTGCTCCTTTCGACCTGGATGTTTCTCTCGCGACTGGAGACGACCAGAATCGGCTGGCTCCTCGAGAGGAACACGACGGACTTCCGGGTGTCTGCCAAGGACCCCGAGTTTTGGCTCCTCGGGATCACGATCTCGCTCGTTTTCTACGCGGTTGGGTTTTCCCCACTGGGCTACGGGCGCCCTTATGGCTTGGCCGATCTCGCCGAGGTCTGGGCGAAATCGATCGGCATCGGGCTCGTGCTCTATCTGGGCCTGCTCGCGGCCTGGCGTGTATGGGTCGGACGGACGACACTGCGCAGCGGCGATTCCGTCGTCGCGACGCTGAAGCGAATGGTCAACAACGGTTGGGACGAGATACCGCGCGACGTCGTGGACGTGAACGGGAGCATCGGTTTCCGCGTGGGGCGTGTCCGAACCGATCCTTCGCTTTGGTGGGTCGTGCCCCCAATCCGCTGTAGCGTGACGAAGCTGCCGAACCAGGAGGAGGATCCCCACGAAGCAACGTCGATTCGAGAGCTGCTCGCGAGGCTCGAGCGCATCGCGAGCCAGGGCGGTACGGTCGGCTGGGCGAGCCAGCCGGAGCTGTCCGGGCCTCGAGCGTTGCCGGAAGACGAGATGGGCGTCGGGGACCAGGCCCGCGCGCTCGTCGTCATCGAGCACGAAGAAAAGTAGGGTTCCACCCCGTGGGTGGAACCAAGGCTTTACAGGCCCTGATTCGTCTAGAAACGACGAATCGAAATCGACGGCATCGTACCCAAGCACCGGAGGGCTGACAAGTGGACGAAAAGATTCGAAGCCTGCGCCTGTCTTTCTGGTGGAGCGCCGCGTTCTCGACGTTGCTCGACGACGCCGTCCCGGCGGATGCACCCCTCGCGCCCGTCGGTCGACCGGAGACATACTCTCCCATATTCGAGCAGCTGCTGGCGAGGCCGGGGAGGCGCGTGCCCACGGGGCCGGGAAGCGCGCTCTCGTTGGAACTGCCGTGGCCGCACGTCGGCGTGCACTGGTTCTGGTGTCGCTACCTGGGAGCGAATCCCATCCGCAAGGTGAGCGGTCAGCTCGCCTTCACCGGGCTCGTTCCATTTCGGCGCCAGCCTTCGCCAGCGCGGGACATCGAGGTGCGGCTTCCGGCCGAGCTCGAGCTGCCGGCCGACACCCGAGTCCGGTGCCGGGGTGAGGGGTGGTACTTCCCGCACATGGTCGCTTTCGGAATCACCTTCGACGTGGAGAGCGACGTGTCGCTTTCGCAGATGGGGCAGGTCTGCTTCGCCTTGCGACGCGACCCCGTTTCCGTTTGGGCCAAGCGGGCCCCGGGGCGTACGTTGGACGCGGTGGCCACCGACTGGCTGGGGAGGCTCCTCGTGGAAGCGCTGGGTGAACGAAACACCGGCCCGCAGCCGATTGCGGATCCCTTCAGCATCCTGACCGTCATTCGCGGCGAAGTGAAGCCGGAACACCAGGTGGAAGACGGAAGCGAGGTTCACCTGGCGTTGGAGCAGCTCGGCCGTTGGCAGCCGGGCCCGAGCGGTCCACTGAGCGCCGCCCGCATTTCGTCCAAAGACGCGCATCCCCGCGCTCCTCTCTTGCTCGGGCATGCCCGATCGCGTGTGGTCTGGGACCCGGCGCGCTTCTCTTCGACCGGGCTCTGGGCGAGGCGATCCTCTCTGAGCTGTTATCACCGCAACTCGTTTGCCTCCACACTGCAGACCGAAGCGTTGCTCGCATTTGCGAGCCTCGCCGACGAACGAGCTCGAACCGGCCGCATCCCGCGCGTCATGCGCCTCTGCGAGTCCAGCGTTTTCAAGCGCTGCGCCGCCTTGCATCGCGGGGCGCCCCACGCCTATCGCTCGAAGTCACTGCAGACCTTCATCGACGCCCACCCCGCAAAACCCGCCATGAACGGGATCGCAGCGCGTATCGGCGAGCCGCCGCTGCCGTAGACCGGCACGGCGGGGCGAAGGCTACGTCGGGACGGCACGCGCCCTGCCGTAGACCGGCACGGCGGGGCGAGGGTTACGTCGGG
>QGUH01000782.1 GCA_003242355.1 Pseudomonadota bacterium | reverse complement strand
AGCGACGAAGGTAGGGGACCGCGCAAAAACACGGGAAAAACGGGGGGGGGGGGCGCGCCCGGGGGGGGGGGGCCCCCCCCGGGCCCCCGCGGGGGGGGGGGGGCGGCGCGTGCCGCCCCTCCGAAACGAGGCTAGACCGCCGATCGGTCAAACCGATCGGCGGTCTAGTGAGCCTCACATCAGGAACGAAACGCCGAGCGAGAAGGTCGGGTACCCGATGCGCATGGTGAGCGCGACTCGGTCCGAGAAGTGAAAGCGACCACCTGCGTAGAGCACGAAGGGTGAGACGTCGATGTCGCCTTCGGCGACCTGGAACAAGAGCCCTGGCTCTCCGAAGACGGACCAGTTGCGGGTGAGCCAGAAGTTCCACTGCATCACGACCGGAAGGAGCGCATAGACGGGGCTCCCCGTTCCGCTCACTTCCGTGCAGATCCGCGTGCCGTTCGGCCCGGGCTCGAAGCGCTCGCAGTCGCCGCGCGCCCTGCCGTCGTAGTCGAGCACGTCGAGCCCGACGCCGATGCCGACGGAGTCGTTGATGGGGCCGATGAACCCATCCGGCGCGACGTCGAACGTGGCCCGCAGACCGAGGCCGAACCCCGGCTCGTCCCCCGGTCCCGGGGGATCGAAGATGCCGAGGAGCAGGTGCGGCTCGAGCTCCGTGGTGTACGCGGGACGCAGCCCGGGACGCTTGATGGTGCTCTGGGCGTCCGCGACGGACGCCGTGCCGAGCAGCGCGAGGCCGATGGCGAGCGCCGCGAAACGAGCGCCCACTCGTTCAACAGCTCCCACAGGCCCTCCCTTCCGCGCACGCGATGGGGTCGCCCCCACCGGCGCACGTCACGTCGCAGCGAGCGACGTCTCGACAGGTGACCCGACACGTGCCGCGGCAGACGACCTCGCAGCTCTCCACGCTCTCGCACACCACTTCACTGCCCGGGCCGACCTCGACCCCGCACCGCTCGGTCGCGTGGCACCGGTACTTGCACCCGGCTCCGCAGAGCGCGCCGCACGAGTTGACGTTGTGGCAATCGATATCGCACGCATTGCCACACGCCGACGAACAGTGATTCATGTCGTGGCAGCGGAAGGAGCAACCGCCATCCTCGCAAACGCCGCCGCAGCGCTGCATGTGGTGGCAGTACTGGTTGCAGTCGCCCCCGTCGCAGCCGAGGTAACACTCTTCTCCGTTCCTGCATTCGCAGAGCTCCCCTTCCTCGCACCCGCCGCTCTCGCAACCGAAAGCCGTGGCGAAGACGAGGACGAGCGCAGGAACGATTCCGCGAGCGAACCGACCGAGCATCAGATCCCGTGTGGCTCGATCAGCGCCGCGCGCGCCGCGACGGGAGCGCGCGAGCAAAAGCGAAAAGCGTGAAAACCGAAGCCGGGCACGGCGAAATCACCGCCACCCGCCGATCGTCGAAGCGGGTCATGACCCGCCTCTCACACCATAGCCCCGCTCCGGCGACAAGGGCAGGCTCGCCGAGGAGCGCCGATCCGCTCGATGGATCGGCGTTCTCGCCTCATTTCGGGGGCGCGGCCCGCGCCGCCCCTCCCCACCGAGATCGTGGAGAACGGAAACGTCTCCGGCCCGTCGTCGGACGAACCGGAGACGTGTCGTCGAAACGCAGCTCGGTGCGCCGACCGTTGCGCTCAGCGCCGCCGGCGCACGAAGTATGCCGACAGCGCGGCGCCGAACAGCGCTAGGAGCGTTCCGCCTCCGCCGCGCTGCGCGCCGTGCGTGATGGAACAACCGGCCGCGCGCGAAGTGCCGTTCCCGTCGGCGACGGGGGTCGGAGGCGGGGCTGACCCAGAGGCGTTCGCGGGCACGGCCGGGGCCTCGTCCGTCTCGGCAGCGCCGCCCAGGCTGTCGCGCCCCACCCCCGAGTAGGGCGGGAAGCAGAGCTTCGGCGGATCGGCCGGCGTGCAGCCCGTGTCCCCGTCGGGGCGCGACCAGCACACGCCTTCGGGGTTGTCGACGCACGTCCAGCCGCTCGGGCAGTCCGTGTCCGCGGTGCAGGCTTGCTCGATCATCCTGCACGACTTCACGCCGGAAGGGGAGCATTCACAAATCGGATCCGAGCCACCGCGCTCGGGCGGGACGCGTTCGCCGTCCGGAGGCGGAGTGGGCGCGGCGAACGACGGGTCCGGCGGGACGTCGGCACGGCTGTCGTCGCCCGGCGAGGCTCCAGACTCCGGCGGGAGCCCGGGCGTCGGAGCGGCGCTCGGACCGGAGCCGGGCGCCCCTGCGGAGCTCCCGCAACCGCACTCTTCGACCTCCACACACTCGAAACCGTCTCCGCAATCCGCGTCGACCGAGCACGGCAACGACCAGCGCGGCACGCACTGGCTGATCGACTCCGGCGCGCAGTCGAGCTCCGCCGGCTCGGGACAGGGGCCATCGGGCGGGCACGCAGGCGTCGCTCGGACGCAGGGGATCTCGCGCGTGACGCACACCATGTCTTCGGCGCAATCCGCGTTGCTCGAGCACGGCAGGGGCACGCACGTCGTGCGCTCGGAAGGCGTGCACGTATCCTCGCAGCCCTCGGGCGACTGACAATCGATGAGCGGACACGGCACGGGAACGCTCGCGCACTCGAACCCCTTGGGACACGTTTCGTCGCCGCAGGCCTCCTGCGCCTGCGCCGTTTTCGGAGTGCCCAACGCCGCCGCGAAGAACAACGGCGCACCCAAAAGCCACAAGCTTCGTTCGATTCGACTCATCGTGCTTCCTCCTGATTTGCCAATCCCATACGCGAGCACTCTCGCGCCTCAGTCCTTTTCGATTCGTCCGCTCTCGAGCGCTTCGGATCCGCGACTCGGGCACTCAGAGCTCGCAGTCGACACGCAATCGGTCGGCGGGCGCGCGAAGACGACGATCTCACCGCTCGGCTCGGCTGCGCTCGCCCCGCTGCGGACCTCGGCTTTCATGTTC
>QGUH01000781.1 GCA_003242355.1 Pseudomonadota bacterium | reverse complement strand
GTGTTCTGTTCGAAGTGCCAAAGCATCATCGAGGATTCCGCTCGGTTTTGCCCCATGTGTGGGGTTGCCCTGTTCGGTCGCGCGGCGCGGATCGCTCGGGGCGCGGTGTTGCGCATCGGCGACGATGCCGAGGTCCGGGTCGAAGAGCCGCTCGGAGAGGGCGGCATGGGCGTCGTCTATCGCGGCTGGCTCGAACCGCTGCCGTCCGGCCAGCTGGCAAGCGGATCGGGACATCCCGTCGCCGTCAAGGTGTTGCGGCCCGAGCTGTCGGCGCGTGAGCTCGCTCGTCGGATGTTCCTGCGGGAAGCGGCGGCGCTCGAGCGCCTCGCGCACCCGAACGTCGTCCGCTTCATCGCGCTCGCCGAGCACGGCTCTCAGCTCGCGATCGTGATCGAGTACGTGGAGGGCGAGCCGCTTTCACGGCACATCCAGCGCGGCCTCGCAGGCCGAACCGATCCAGGCCTGCCGTGCCTGCCGCTGGATCGCCTGTGGCGCTACTTCGCGCAGCTCTTGAGCGCGCTCGCCGCGGTGCACGCGATCGGGATTCTTCATCGCGACGTCAAACCGGCGAACCTGCTCGTCCGGCCCGACGGAGTGGTCAAGCTCACCGACTTCGGCATTGCGCGCCTTCCGGAGTCCTCCGGCAATACCGGAGGCGTCATTCCCGGAACGGGCGCCTACATGGCGCCGGAACAGGTGCGGGGCGACAACCTCGACGGCCGGGTCGACCTGTACGCGGCTGCCATCGTGCTTTACGAGATGCTTTGCGGCTGTACGCCCTTCGAGACTCCGGATCGCGACGAGCTCGCCCTGCGCACGGCGCAGCTCGACGAGGCCCCGCGTCCGATCCGTGAGCTTGTGCCCTCGCTGCCACCCGCGATCGACGTCGTGATCGCCCGAGCGCTCGCCAAGGATCCCCGCCACCGCTACCCGACGGCGCTCGAGCTGGGGGATGCGCTCTGTACCGCGCTCGGGCTCGATCCCGGGCCGCTCTGGCCGCTCGCGCGAGAATTCGCAGACATCGCGCGCACGCTGTCGGCGCCCGTGCCGCGATTCGATCCACAGCTGCTCGAGCGCGCCAATCACCTGCGCACCGCGATGATGACCCCTCTGAAACGGTGACCGCACCGGCGCGATGCCTCTTGCCCTCCTTTCCGGCGCGTGCGAAACGTCCGCTCGGCCTTGCCTTGCGCGGGCCGTGAAGAGGCCCGAACCCGATGCTCACTCGCCTTCGCTCCTCTCCGATCGTGCTCGGCGCGCTCCTCTCGTCCCGCGCTGTCTTGGCGCAGCCGGCCGAGGCTCCCGCGGAAAAGCCCGCTGCTCCCGCGCAGCAGCCGGCCGCACCGGCTCCTCCGCCCGAAGACGAGGCCCCGGCTCCGGCGGACCCGCAGACCCGCCCGGCCCCCCCCGCGGCGCCCGCCCACCCTCGTGCCGGCCCCGACCCCCCGCCCCCGCCGTTGCCGACCGGCCCGCTCTTCACGGACCCGGGCGCAGATGCTGCGGCGATCGAAAGCCTGCGTCGCCAGCAGCAAGCGCCCGCGACGCCCGAAGGAGGCGCCGGCGCGACGGACATCTACGCGCGGGATTGGTGGACGTACGCGCGGCCCATCATCGAGCTGCACGGTTACTTCCGAGTGCGCGCCGAGCTCTTTCACCAGTTCTCGCTCGGCCGCATCGACGCCCCGGATGCGGCCCTTTGGCCGCGCCCGCCCGACGATTCTTTCGTCGACGCGACGGGCGTGCCGCTCGGTCCCGATCTGTGCACACCGGAGGAGGCGGACACCGGCTCGAGCGACGATCCGACCAATCTGGTCGGCTGCAAGAACGCGACTCAAGCCGGAGCCAATCTCAGGTTGCGTCTCGACCCGGAGATTCGGATTTCCGACAACCTCCGAATTGCGGCTCAGATCGACTTGCTCGACAACGTCGTGCTCGGCTCGACCCCCCGGGGTTACGCGAACGGTCCCGCCGAAAGCGGGGGCTATGCGGTCCTCGAACGGGGCGGCAGCGATGCCGTCGCGTTCTTCGACCAGACGCTGAGCCCGCCGCGCTCGGGAGTGAACTCGCTCTCCGACAGCATCCACGTCAAGCGCGCGTGGGCGGAGTACGCGACCCCGATTGGTGAGCTGCGCTTCGGGCGCATGCCGCACCACTGGGGCCTCGGCATGCTCTACAACGCGGGCGACGGGATCGACGACGATTTCCAATCGACGATCGATCGTCTGCAGTTCGTCACCAGCATCAAGCCGCTCGACCTGTACGTCTCGGCTTCCTGGGACTTCCCGAGCGAAGGTGCGGTGACGTGGAGAGACGAGCAGGGCCAAGCGTACGATACGGCCCAGCTCGACGACGTCGATCAGTGGGTGTTCAGCGTGGCGCGCCTGCAGAGCCCGGAGCTCACGCGCCTCGCGCTCTCCCGCGGCAACGTCGTGGTGAACGCGGGCGCGCAGCTCACCTATCGCACGCAGCTCTTGGCGAGCGACTTTTCCGGTACTTGCACCGAGGAGGGCACGGGTGCGCCGGCCCTCGATTGCGTGCCGGGCTCTCTCGGATTCACACGCCGCGACGCGACGTACTGGATTCCGGACATCTGGCTTCAAGTCTTGTACGGCGGCTTCCGCTTCGAAATCGAGGCAGCCACCGTTCAAGGCGTGCTCGGCAGCACGTCGGTCAACCAGGGGCCGCCCCAACCGCGCTTCGACATTTCGCAGTGGGGCTTCGCCGCGGAAATCGAACAGCGGCTCGTCGAAGACCGGCTGCGTCTCGGCTTCGACTTCGGGTGGGCTTCGGGCGATCCCGACGTCGACGGCCTCACGCCGCAGCCCGGGCCGACGTTCGGGCAGCTCGGTGACAACACGATCGAGACGTTCCGGTTCAACCCGAGCTACCGAATCGACCTCATCCTGTATCGGAACATCCTGCAACGGGTGCA
>QGUH01000780.1 GCA_003242355.1 Pseudomonadota bacterium | reverse complement strand
TTGGGTATTGGAGGGAAAACCTAAGGGGAATTCTTTCTCGCCACGGGCTCGACGGAAACGGACGGCCTCGGGTTTCCAATCTCCGGCGACGGCGCGCTCCCCGGAGCCCGGCCGCCGTCGGGGCGCATCGTGCTGCTCGATCGCTACGGAACCAACGTCGTCAGCTGGGTCGATCCCGAGACGGCGGAGGTGCTCGCGCAACTTTCGGTCGCGACGGGGTTCGAGTCCAACCCGAGCGATTACCTCGAGATCGACGAGCACACGGCGCTCGTCAGCCGCTGGGGTCAGAACGCCGAGCCGGGCCGCGAGGATCACGACAGCGGCGGGGATTTGCTGATCCTCGACACGGAGGAGTACGCGATCACCGGGAGCATCGTGTTCGACGTGATCGACGATTTGCCGCCGCGGCCGTCCGCACTCACCCGCGTGGGTGACGAGGTTTGGGTCACGCTCGATCGCGTCGCGGCGGACTTCTCGACCACGGGGGAAGCCATGGTGGTCGGGGTGTCGCTCGCGGATCTCGAGGTCGTCTGGCAGGAGCCGATCGTCGGGCTCAAGTCCTGTGGACGTTTCGCGGCGTCACCCGACGGGACGCTCCTCGCGCTCGCCTGCACGGGAGACATCACCTCGACGGGAGGTACCGAGGATCTCGATCAGAGCGCGCTCGTGCTGTTCGATGCCACGGCGAGCCCGCCCGAGGAGATTCGGAGGATTTTCGCGGTGGACATCGCCGGCGAGCCCATCCAGAGCGACGTCGTGTTCGCGCGCGACGATCTCGTGCTCTTGAACACCCAGACCCCGTGGGGCGGCGACACGAACAACCGCTGGCTCGCGCTCGATCTCGAAACTGGAGAGGTGAAGGAGCTGCTCGAAGCGAGCCCCGACGAGGAGGGCGCCGGCAAGGGAGGCGTCTATGGCGCCATGGCGTGCGCTCCGGGATGCTCGGAGACGTGCTTGCTCGCGGACGCGGATCGCGGCGTGCTCGCGCGCGTGCGCATTCCCGAGACCGGGATGCCCGGACGGGTCGACTCGGTCACGGTGGAAACGCGCGTGGGACTGCCTCCCCGCGATCTGTCGTTCTGGTGAGGCGCGAAGAGCGCGCGCCGCACGGAAGGGGCCGCGCGCCGGCCCTGAACGCCGATTCTTCGAGCGGGATCGGCGTTCAGGAAGGAGGGGTTCGGGAGGAGGCCGAGGTCACTCGGCGGCAGCCACGTGGATGGGGGAGGGGTACACGGCCGTCGTGTGATAGAGGCGCGTGCACTCGCCGTTCGGGACCACGGTTCCGAACGGGCCGAGGTTCACGAACCACTCGTACGGCTCGTCCACGTCCGTCCGAAACGCAGCGCGCGCGACGCCCCGATCGGGGTCGTAGAAGAACAGGGTGAGCCCGTCGGCGGACACGGCCGTGGGGCGCTTGACGAGGTCTTCGTGCGCCTCGAGCTCGCAGATTTCCTGAGGCTCCCCGAGCGGCCAGGGCTCGTCCACGCTGTCGCGCCGTGAAAGGTGCACCGGATAGCGATCGTCCTCTCCCGTGAAGACCTGGTAGACGAAGACGCGATCGTCTCCCGAGATCGCGCCGCCCACGTAGCGGAAGCCGCCTTCTTCCGCTGCTTCGTTGAGCATCTCGAAGGCGTCGACGACGACGGAGTCGAACGGGGCGCCGCGTTCCGTGCGCACGAGCTCCGAGTAACCGCTCCCGTCCCGCGCCAAAACGACGATACGCAGGCCGTCCGGGCTCAGGCCGACGACGATGCCATCGGCTTGAATGGTCGTGGGGAGATCGAAGCTCTCGTCGGCGCTGGGTCTGTCGGCGACGAAGTACTGAACGCTCGAGCTTCCGAGCTGCGACCACACGATCGTCAGCTCGTCCGGAGTAATCCCGACGAAGGACTCGGCGTAGCCGGCCTGCACCGGGACGACATCGCTTTCACCGAGCGCGAGCGTGACGTCACAGAGGGCCTCAATCGAGGGGGGATCCGTGGCGTCGTCGGACGGACAGGGGAATCGGGGGCCGGTCTCGGGCTCACCGCCCGCACCCGCGGCGGGCTCGCCCCCAGCGCCCGCGTCGGCCGGAGCACCGCCCGTCGCGTCGTTTCCGCCATCGCCGTCGCTCGACTCACCGGCGGCGCCTCCACTGGGCTCGGCGCCGACCTCTCCAGCGGCGGCGTGCTTCCCTCCGAACGATCCGGTGATTCCGCCGCGCCCGCCGCTCGCCGTCGGCGGCGGTGGGCGGTCGTCACTGTCCCCGCAGGAGGCGATCACGCCGAAACCGGCGAGGACCGCCAGCGCGAAACGCGTCATTCCCTCACTCTAGCGAGATTTCGGGTCGAGACCGAAACGGATTTCGAAGACGAGCGTGCATTCGGTGCGCTCGCGGCTCCGACGGGCGCTGCTCGACACGCCCCGGGCGCTCTCGGGCCGTGCCCTCTCACTCGGCCGGCACGCAGTCGTAAATCTGCCGCCAGGCGTTGAGCGTGGGAGCCGCCGTCGCGGCGGGGTTGGGGTTGAACGTCATCGTGACGCGGAGGTAGGGCAGCGACGCGATCCCTTCGGCCCTCAAGAGCTCGTTCACGGTCGTTTCGCCGCGGTCCCACGCTCCGTTCGGGGTCGTGGTGGTCGCCGTCGCGGCGAGCAGCGCCGCCTCCGGGCGGTAGGTGTCGTCGGCGTCTCCCTTGGTCTCCACGAAGAACTGAATCGAGGTGTTGGGCGGCAGCGTCGCTTGCCACTCGAAGAAACGCCACGCGACGGCGGTTCCGGCAGGGCACTCGGCGACGTACTCGCGGGAGTAGGAGAGCGTCTCGAAGAGCTTCGGCGGCTCGCGCACGCACAGGCCGCCGCCGCCCAGGCCGCCGCCGCCGGCGCCGCCCCCGCCCCGCCCCCCCCACAAATCCCCTCCGTGCCCCCAACGGTTCCGCGTCGCCCACACCGGGGTGGGGGGCAAAAAGGCGGG
>QGUH01000779.1 GCA_003242355.1 Pseudomonadota bacterium | reverse complement strand
TCTCGGATCGGTCGCGCGTGGAAGAGGTGCTCCGGCGGATTGGCGCCGACGACCTCATTGCGCGGCGCGCGGGCGGAAGCGACGCGCGCGTCGACGAGCACGGCAGCAATTTTTCGGCGGGCGAGCGGCAGCTCATCGCGTTCGCACGAGCGCTCTACCGCGATGCTCCGATCCTGGTGCTCGACGAGGCCACGGCGAGCATCGACAGCGACACCGAGGCGCGCCTCCAGCGCGCGCTCACCGAACTTTTGCGTGGGCGCACGGCGATCATCATCGCCCATCGCTTGAGCACCGTGCGCACGGCGGATCGCATCATCGTGCTGCAGAAGGGGCGCATCGCCGAGCAGGGGCGCCACGAGGAGCTGCTCGCGCGGGGCGGCCTCTATGCGCGCCTGCACGATCTGCAGTTTGCCCGTGACGTGGGGAGCGGGCCGACCAGCGCGCGGAGCAGCTGACGACTCACGCCGGAGGGCGTTTGCCGGGCGACGCGACGCCGCGCCCGGCCGTTCACGCTCGTCGATGGCATCGGGAAGGGAGCTGCCCGCCGAGCGGGGGGCGCCACGAGGCCGTGCGTGTCGTGGAAAGAGGCGCCCGTCGACGCCGCGGCGGGCGCTCACGGGCCGGGTGCCGTCGATGGCGTCAGGAGCGGAGACGCCCGCCGAGCGAAGCGACACCCCGCCGGCCGTTCACGCGCCAGGTGGGATCGATCGCGTCGAGCGCCTCGGCGACGCCGGGAGCGAGGCCGCCGATGGGGTCGCTCTTCAGCGTGCGGAGAGCGAACAGCGGGGCGGGAAAGTAGTCGGTGATCGCCGAGAACGGCGTTTCCGGAGGCCAGATCGCATCGCCGACGGCGCGCCGGTAGTTCGCGTCCCCCTTCAACACCACGAGACGTGCGGCGGCGAAGGCTCGCTCCAGGTCGCTCGGCACGTCCCAGAGCGAAAGCGGTCCGTTCCAGAAGGCGTGCGGCAGAACCGTGAGCCTTCCCGCGGCAACCGCGTCCCGCAGGCGCGCTTGCAACGCCTTCCCGCTCTCCGGCAGACGCGGCTCGAAGCGCCCCGCTTGCCCGAGGCCGAGGAACGCGAGGACGTCTTCGAGGATCGCGTCGCTCACGAACGTGGGATGTACCTTCACGTGCACGACCACGTTCGCGTCGCAAAGCTCGAGGAGCGCATCCACGAGCACGAGATCGAGCGTGAGCTCGGTGCCCGCGTTGTCCGCAACGATGTGAATCGGACCCGCACCCCCGAGCACGAGCTCGGTTGCCCGCTCGCGATCGTCGAGCAGGAGATCGTCGCGCTCGGCGGTGGTCCCGCGCACGCGCGAGGCGGCGAAGCTCAGATCCATGCGATTGCCGAAGAGCGCGGCGCCGAACAGCGCGAACAGGCGCTCGGCGGGCGGAGCCTCGATCGTGATGGCTTTCTCGAAGGCCTCCGCGTGCCCTGCGCTCGCGTACTCTCCTCGCTTCGTCGCGAGGAACGGGTCGCGCTTCGTGTCGAAGTAGCGCACCCGCTCGACGAGCTGACGGTACGCGTACGTCTCGGCGAAGAACCAGTCCGTCGCGAGCCAGCGGTCCCCCTTGCGGGCGGCGAGTCCCTCGCACCACACGGCGGCATGCGGCGCTGCGGGATCGATGCCCGGCAGCTCCCGGTTCTCGGCGATGGCATCGCGTAGCTCCGCGACGGCCGCGCGCACCGGGGGCAACAGCTCGGGGTTCTGCTCGAGAACGCCGTCGAGAATGGCCGGCACGCGCACTCCCATCGAATGGTGCGCGAACGCGTTACTCGGGTCGGTTCGGATGCGGGGCGGTCGAGCGAGGGGGGCGGTCGCCACGGCCTTCCCTCGCACGATCGCTGCCCGGCCATCAAGGCGTGTCGTGCTCGACTGGCAGCTTCCGTGCGCGACTCCGCGCGTCGAGGTCACAAGGCCAGCGGAGGAGCTTCTGGATGAGCTCGGTGCGTCCGGAGACCCCGAGCTTGCGGAAGGCGGAGCGGAGCTGATTGGCCACCGTGCGAGCGGCCGCACCCCGCGCCCGGGCCACCGCCTCGCGGGTGTTGCCGTCCAACAAAAGTCGAACGGCCCCGTGTTCGGCCGGCGACAGGACCGAGCAGAGCGCGCCGTCGGGCCTGGGGATACTGAGGACGGAGCTCGAGTCCAGCACCCCGGAGGCGTCGCACCAGCGCCCGTGGGTCAGCGTCGTCAGGCCGTGTGCCGCGTGGGCGAGCGCACTGACGATCACCGGAACCTTCGAGGGCCTGCACGAGAGGCCGAGCTGCTCGAGCGCTTGCTTGACCAGCATGCTCACCGCCGAAGCGCTCGTGCCGCATTCGAGCGCCACGGTCTTTTGGGCGGCGCAGAGCAGGGAGCGCTCGAACACCAGGAGCCTCCGTTTGCTCTCCCGAAGGCAGGGCGCGTCCGGTTGACCCGCCCGTAGGACGAGGAAATGTCGGTCTTCCGACGAGAACGCGAGTGCGATGCGCTGCCGTCCCGCGAGGAGCATGTCCCACACGGCAGCGAGCGCGATGGTGCGGTGGCTGTTCGCGTCGAGCTCGGTCGCGATGACCGAGGTCGGATGGAGCCCGGACTCTACGCCGGGGAGTGCGACATCCGTGTCCCCTCGCCGCAATGCCGCCGACTTCGCCATCATCCTCGGCTCGCG
Organism: Pseudomonadota bacterium; assembly: GCA_003242355.1. Taxonomy (GTDB): domain Bacteria; phylum Myxococcota_A; class Polyangia; order Polyangiales; family Polyangiaceae; genus PMG-095. Next base: position 296 of record QGUH01000779.1, on the reverse strand, counting down.
TATATCTCGCGGCCGAAAGTCGCGTCGATCGCAGTCGCTCGCATCGGCGTGAGCGCGAATGCGGAGGTGGAACCGCTCGAGCCGCTCCCGTGAGCGACGGCGGGGAGCGGCGCCGCGTGCCGCACCTGCGAAACGAGGCTAAAACGCTGGTCGGTCGAACCGACCGGTGTTCTGGCGACGATGTCCTACTACCTCGTTCTCAACTTCGATGTTCACGATCCTGTCGAGTTCGCGGAGTACGGACGTCGCGCCGCCGCAACGCTGCCGTCGAGCGCCAAAGTGTTGGTCTTCGACTC
>QGUH01000027.1 GCA_003242355.1 Pseudomonadota bacterium | reverse complement strand
CGGGCGGCGCGCCCGCCCGGAGGCCGTGTCCGTTCAGTTTCGCGGCCGGGGACGTTCCCCGATCCCCCCCCGCCACAAGGGGAGTTCGGGGCGTCGGGCCAGCTCGGGATGCGCGCACAATGACGACTCCCACGCCGCTCGCCGTCGTCACGGGCCCGAGCCGTGGAATCGGGCGAGCCACGGCCCTCGCGCTCGCTGCACGTCGAACACGCCTCGCGCTCGTCGGTCGCGCTTCCGACGAGCTCGAGTCCGTGCTCGTCGAATGCACCGAAGCGGGATCCCCCGAAGCGCGCCTCTTTCCGACGGACCTCCGCGATCTCGAGGCCACGGCGCGCGCGGGTGCGGCCGTTCTCCGCGAGCTCGGAGTTCCGGACGTCGTCATCCACAACGCAGGCGTCGTGCATCGCCGTTCGGTCGAAGAGCTCGACCTCGAGCTCTTCCGCGAGCAGCTCGACGTGAATCTCGGTGCGCCGTACGCGCTCACGCGTGCGCTCTTGCCGGCTCTGCGCGCCGCGGGACGCGGCCGTATCCTCTTCGTCGGCAGCATCTCCGGAACGCTCGGCACGCCGCGCCTCTCCGCCTATTGTGCGAGCAAGTGGGGCGTCATCGGGTTCATGAAGAGCCTGGCCGAGGAAATCAGCGACTCGGGCCTGATGACGTGCGCGATACTGCCCGGTTCGGTGCCGACGCGCATGCTCGAAGGCAGCGGTTTTCCGCCGCGCATGACCACGGAAGACGTGGCGCGCACACTCACCTTCTTCGCCCTCGACGCCCCGCTCGCGCACAACGGCGCCGTCGTCGAAATGTTCGGTGTTTGACTCGACGACCTTGGACTCCCCGCCCGCGCACGACGGCGCCGTCGTCGAAATGTTCGGTGTTCGACCCCGGTGACCCGCGACGCCCCGTTCGCGAAAAACGGTACCGTCATCGAGCTCGTCGGCGTTCGACCCCGATGAGCTTCGGCGCCCCGCTCGACGCACCCTGGTACCGTCATCCGCGTTCGACCCCGATGGCGCCCAGGCAGCCGGAGAACGCGAGCCCCGCATGAAGCTCCATCGACGCGTCCACGCAGCGCCTCTACGAGCACACGCGGCGAGCGTCGAGCGACGTGCGGGGAAGAGGGAGTTGGGAGGGTCCGCCACACCCGCTTGTCTCTACCGTTGCTCCCTTCCGGGCCTGGCGGGGTTCAAGCCGCGCTGTTGGCGGACCCATGCGCGGACGGCTAGGCTCGTAGCAGCGGATCGAGCTCCTGTAAAGCCGACCGCTCTCGATTCCTTCGAATGAGCCACTTCTCCTCCCCTTCGTTCGGGTCGCGGCTCCTCGCCTGGGTGCCGTTCGTGCTCTCGGCGGCCGTGGTCGCTCTCGCGATCGAGCTTTCGATCTCCCGGCCGTTGGCCGGCGCGGTGTTCGGGGTGGTTGCCGCAGCCCTCGTGATGTCGGAGCTCCGGGTGCGGCGGCGCGTGCGGCGGCTGCTCGCCTCGGGCGACGTGCATGCCGTGCTCGGGGTTTGGGAAGCCGCCCTGCGCCGTCTGCCCGACCGGGAAACGCTCGGACCGTTGTTCGTCGCCACCGCGTTCGCCGCGAACGGGATGACCGAGAGCGCGCGCAAGGCGCTGTCGCGCTCGGCGCGCGGACAGGCCTGGGAATCGGCCATGGAACAGCGCCTCTTCGTCGAGACCCTGCTCGACGCCTTCGAAGGCGAACGGCAACGTGCCATCGAGCGTGCCGAAGAAGTGCGCCGCCTCCCGCTGCCTCCCGCAGGCCCGTTCCTGCGTGGGCGCGTGATTCTCCTGCGTCGGGCGCTCGGCGCCCTGGCGCGGGCGTTTGCACGCACGTCGACGCCGGACGATGCGCGCCTTCTGGAGCGTGCGGCGCAGGCGAGCCCGCTGGTGCACTGGGCGATGCGCTACGCGGCCGCCATCGCGTACATCGATCATCGCGACCCGGAACGCGCCCGGACGCTGATCGAGAGCGCTCCGCGCTGGCCCGAGGAGTCGGCGTTTTACTACTTCCACGAAGAAATCCTGGCCAAGCTCTCGGCGCCGAGCGCGTCGGCGAGCGCCTGAGCGATGCCGAACGAGGGAGCAGGGAACATGAGCAGCACTCGACCTCGAAGCTCGATGGAGGAGCTCGAGCGCCGCGATGCGGAGGCGCTCCAGGGCGGGGGGCGCGCGCGCATCGAGAAGCAGCACGCGCAAGGCAAGCTCACGGCGCGCGAGCGCATCGACGTGCTGCTCGACGAAGACAGCTTCGTCGAAATGGGCCGCTTCGTCACGCACCGAGCCACCGAGTTCGGCATGGGTAAGGAGCGCCCTCCGGGAGACGGCGTGGTGACCGGATACGGCACGATCGACGGTCGCCCGGTCTGCGTCTACGCGCAGGACTTCACCGTGTTCGGCGGCTCTCTCGGCGCCGCTCACGCGCAAAAGATCGTCAAGCTGATGGACCACGCGATGCGCGTGGGCGTCCCGGTGATTGGCCTGTGCGATTCGGGCGGCGCGCGCATCCAAGAGGGCGTCGAGAGCCTCGGAGGGTACGCGGACCTGTTCTTGCGCAACACGCTCGCGAGCGGGGTCGTGCCGCAAATCAGCTGCATTCTCGGCCCGTGCGCGGGCGGCGCCGTCTATTCGCCCGCGCTCACGGACTTCGTCTTCATGGTCGAGGGCACGAGCTACATGTTCATCACCGGTCCCGACGTGATCCGGGCGGTGACGCACGAGACGGTGACCAAGGAAGAGCTCGGGGGCGCGGCGGCGCACGCGTCGAAGAGCGGCGTGTGCCACTTCGTGGCGCCGGACGACCGGAGCTGCCTTCTGCTCGTGCGAGAGCTCCTCGCGTATCTGCCGTCGAACAACGCCGAAGATCCACCGCGAGGACCGACGAGCGATCCGGTGGATCGCGAAATCCCCGAGCTCGACCGGCTGGTTCCCGACGAGAGCAACAAGCCGTACGACATGCTCGAGATCGTCCGGCGCGTCGTCGACGACGGGCACTTCCTCGAAGTGCACCACGATTTCGCGAAGAACATCGTGGTCGGCTTCGCGCGCATCGGCGGCCGCACCGTGGGCGTGGTTGCCAATCAGCCGCTCGTGCTCGCGGGCGTGCTCGACATCGACGCGAGCGTGAAGGCGGCTCGGTTCGTCCGCTTCTGCGACTGCTTCAACATCCCCATCGTCAGCTTCGTGGACGTGCCCGGGTTCCTCCCGGGCGTCGAGCAGGAGCACCGCGGGATCATCCTGCACGGGGCGAAGCTCCTCTACGCGTACTGCGAAGCGACCGTCCCCAAGCTCACCGTGATCACGCGCAAAGCATACGGCGGCGCCTACGACGTGATGAGCAGCAAGCACATCCGCGCCGACGTCAATCTCGCCTTCCCTGGCGCGGAGATCGCCGTCATGGGCCCCGAGGCGGCGGTCAACATCGTTTACCGCAGCGCCATCGACGCCGCGACCGACCACGAGGCGGCGCGCCAGCGCTTCATCGAGGAGTACCGCGCCCGCTTCGCGAGCCCCTATGCCGCCGCGGAGCTCGGCTTCATCGACGAGGTCATCCGCCCGCGGTGCCTGCGCATGCGCCTCGCCCGCGCGCTCGAGATGTTCGCCACCAAGCGCGACCGCAACCCCGCCAAAAAGCACGGCAACGAACCCCTCTGACCACCAGAGTCGTCGCGCGCCCCTCCACGCCGAGAATCTCGAAGCCTTGGTCGAGTCCTTTCGGCGAGGGATGCCCACCCCGCGCCGTGCTCGGCGGCTCCGCCGCCTGCGCGCGCCGCCGCCGCCTCCCAAGCGTCATCCTCGGCGGCTCCGCCGCCTGCGGGTGCCGCGGGAGGGGCGCCGTCGTAGCAAACACCCGTGCGCGCCGCCCTCATTCCGGGCAACCGCTGGATCCACGCAATCCGAGGTCTCGATCCCTTACGATTGGCGACCGCTCGGCGGCTCTCCGCCGCGCAGATGCCGCGGGAGGGGCGCCGTCGTAGCAAACACCCGTGCGCGCTGCCCTCATTCCGGGTAACGACTGGATCCACGCAGTCCGAGATCTCGATCCGTTACGATTGGCGACCGCTCGGCGGGTCGACGTAGTCGACCTCGACGCCGCGGTGCGTGCGTAGCCGCGTGCGACCGGGTTCGCGCGCGACGATCCATTCGGGGCCGACCGGCACTTTGCCCATGCCGCCCGGTGTGTCGACGATGAACTTCGGCAAAGCGATTCCGGAAAGGCGGCCTTGAAGCTCACCGGCGATGCGAATGCCGGTCGCGAGCGGCGTGCGCAAGTGCCCCGTGCCGCGCACGGGGTCCGCCTGCAGGAGGTAATAGGGACGCGCGCGCTCGCGGACGAGGCCGCGGAAAAGCTCGGCGAGCACGGCGCTGTCGTCGTTGACGCCGCGGAGCAACACCGTCTGGTTCATCACCGGGAACCCGGCGTCTGCCAAGCGGCGCAGCGCCGCGCGCGCCGTCTCGGTGAGCTCCTTCGGGTGATTGAAGTGCGTCATCACCCAAATGGGATGGAGCGGGCGGAGCGCCGTGAGCAGCTCGTCCGTGATGCGCTGGGGCAGTACCACGGGGACGCGCGTCGCGAGCCGAATCGTCTCCACGCTCGGAATTCGGCGCACGCGCTCGAGCAAGCGAACGAGCTTCTCCGTCGCGGTCGTGAGTGGATCGCCGCCGCTCACGATGACGTCGCGGATCTCCGGGTGGGCTTCGAGATACGCGAACGCCGCGGCCAGGCGCTCTTCCGAGCGCGCGCCGCCGCCCGCACCGACCATGCGGCTCCGCGTGCAGAACCGGCAATAAACCGCGCAGCGATCGGTCACGAGCAGCAGCGCGCGATCCGGGTAGCGTTGCACGAGGTTCGGCGCGACCTCGTGCGCTTCTTCCCCCAGCGGGTCGCGCAAGTCGCCGGGCACGGTCTCGCCCTCGGCGACGTGCGGAACGACCTGACGCCGGATGGGGCAGGTCGGGTCGACCGGGTCGCACAGCGAGAGGTAGTAGGGCGTGATCGCGATCGGAAAGCCCCCGGCCTCGGCGCGTCGGGCGCCCTCGAGCTCTTCTTTGGTGAGCTCGAGGCGAGCCGCGAGCTCGGCGACCGTGCGCACCGAGTCGCGCAGCTCGCGCCGCCAGGCTTCCGGCTCCTCGGGCGAATCGACGCGTGGCAGCGCCCGGCGTTCGTCCATCAGCCGCCCGCGCGGCCAGCGGCTCCAGGGCTCGGCACTTTCACCTTGGACAGCGCGGCGTCGTCGATCGTGACCGGGTAGCGCTCGCGCAGCTCTTTCTCGAGCGCGGCCTCGCGCTCCTTCACGAGCTTTTGCACGAGCGCCACGCGAATCGTCCGCTCGGCTTCGGCGAACGATCGCGAGCGCGGCTCGGTGCGTCCGCTCATCCGCACGATGTGGAACTTGCCCTCGTGCTCCACGACTTGCGGGTACACGGATTCTTTCGGATCGATCTTGAACACGGCCTCGCGCAACGGCTCGGGGACGCGCGGGTTGCCCCCTCGCGGATGGCCGGGGGGACCCACGATGCCCAAATCGCCCGCGAGCTCCACGGGCAGCGTGCCGAGCTCCTTCGGCGTCTTCGCGCGCGAGCGCTCGCGCACGAGCTTGCCCCACTCGGCCGCGCTCATCGTGCGCGCCTGAGCGAGCAACTTCTCCGCTTCCGCGCGCGAAGCGACCGCGATGTGCGAAACGCGACGGCGCTCCGGCTCGTCGAAATCGGCGCGGTTTTCCTCGTAGTACTTGCGAACGTCGGCTTCCGGCAGGTCGTTCGGGCTCGGAACTTCCCTGCGCAGCTCCTTGAGCAGCTCGTCGCGCAGCGCCTGCCGCAGGCGTTCCTCCGTTTCCGGCAACTTGTCGAGACCCCGCCGCCGCGCCTCTTCGGCCAGGAGCTCGACGTCGATCATCTCCTTGAGGAGCATGCGCCGCCGCTCGGGCGACTGGTAGCGAAGCCGCTCGAAGGAATCCATGCGCTCGAGCGTCGCGACGTAGTCCCCGAGCGTGATCGTCCGATTCCCGACTCGGGCGAGGACCTGCTTCTCCTGCTCGGGGCTCAGCTTGAACGGAGCTGCGCTCGCTGCAGCCGAGGCGCTCGGGGCAGGCTTCTGCTCCGGTTCCGACTTTTTGCAGGAGACGCCGAAACCGAGCGCCACGAAGATCAGAAAACCCGCGGTCTCGAGGGCGGGCTCACGCGTGCCGGGTCGTCTGGCCATGGGCCGGGGAGTTACTACGAGCGGCGCCCACCGCCAAGCTCGCGGGCCGCCCGGTCGCGCGGGTTGCCAGGGGCAGCCTCCAGGGCTACGACGCCGCTCGTGGACTCGAGCCAGGCCAAGCTCAAATACCGGCGCGTCGTGATCAAGCTCAGCGGCGAGGCGCTGAGCGGCAACCAGGGGGGCTTCGGGATCGACACTTCGACCCTGCGCGCCACCGCGCACGAGCTCGCGGAGGTTCACGCGCTCGGTGTGCAGATTGGCCTCGTGGTGGGCGGCGGCAACATCTTCCGCGGCTTGCGCGGCGCGAGCGAAGGGATGGACCGCGCCCAGAGCGATTACATGGGCATGCTCGCCACCGTCATCAACTCGCTCGCGCTGCAGGACGCGCTCGAGCGCTCCGGTGTGCCGACCCGCGTGATGACCGCCATCGAGATCCGTCAGGTCGCCGAGCCGTACATTCGCCGCCGCGCGATGCGCCACCTCGATCGCGGCCACGCCGTGATTTTCGCCGCCGGCACCGGCAATCCCTACTTCTCCACGGATACGGCCGCTGCGCTGCGCGCCATGGAGATCCGCGCCGACGGGCTGCTCAAGGCCACCAAGGTGGACGGCATTTACGACCGCGATCCGCTCCGCCATGCGGAAGCGAAGATGCTCGACCGCGTCACCTACGATCGCTTCCTCGCCGACCATCTCGGTGTCATGGATTCGACCGCCGTGACGCTCTGCCGCGAAAACGGCCTCCCAATCCGCGTCTTCAAGATGGCCCGCGGCAACATCCGCCGGGTTTGTCTCGGCGAGAACGTGGGCACGACGGTCTCGCACGAGGCCTGAGCCCAAACTCGAGCTTCTACGGCGTCACGTCTCAGGCGTCGCGGGTCTGGTTTCCTCCCGCGCGCCCGCCCCCACCGGAATCCTCCACGAGGGGCTCGCCGCCCCTCGTGCTCCCCGACGCGATTCGCTTCGCTCGTCGCGCGCTCCCTTCCGCTCGCGAAAACCGACGGCTGAGCGAGCACTTGGGAAGCACGTCCGAGTGAGTTCGTTTCGGGGATGGGGCCCCGAAACCTGAGGGTGGGGTCCCCGCCGAATTCACTTCGGCGGGGCGGGAGCGGAGCTCCCGAACAACCGCCCCTCGCCGCCCCTCGTGCTCCCCGACGCGATTCGCTTCGCTCGTCGCGCGCTCCCTTCCGCTCGCGAAAACCGACGGCTGAGTGAGGACTTGACGAAAAGCGGCATTCGTTTTGGGCATGGGCCCGCTTTGGGGCTCGCCTCGTACAGCGAAGCAACTCGCCGTTTCCGTGACGTACCTCTGGCCCCTTCGCGCCGAGAACGGCCCAAGGAGCCGCGAAGCACACGCCGGCGAAGTGGCCGAGGTTGAGCTCCCGCACCGTCGAACATTAGCCGGGCGGCACTCGAGCCCGTCGCGGAGCGCTGCGCGTAGCGCGGCGCGCAGCAGGGCGGGGCCTTCGATCGAGCTGCCGCGTGACGCCGATAGGCCCCACGACTCCCTTCGTTGCCCGTTAGGCGGCGTTTACTCCGCTGCTCATCGATCGCGGGAGCGACCCTCGGCCCGACGTCGGCGCGTGCTTCGCGGCGACGCGCCGTTCTCCGCCGCCCCAACACCCTCGGCCCGATGTCGGCGCGTGCTTCGCGGCGACGCGCCGTTCTCCGCCGCCCCAACACCCTCCGGCACCCTCACGAAGTCTGGGGTAAGCTCGGGGCCACATGTGGCAGTCGCTCCCCGAGTTCGGCACCGGCGTGATCTATGCGATCCTCGTTGCCGCCGCGTACACGTTCGCCGTAGCGCTCGCTGCCGGGCGGGGGCATCCGCGGCTCCTCCAGTCGGCTCGGCTCGGCGCCTACGCGACGTCGGCGATCGTGTTGTTCGCGGTCGTGCTGCTCTCGTACGCGTTCGTCTCGCACGACTTCCGGATTCGCTACGTCTCCCGCTATAGCGACCGTACGATGTCCACCACCTACCTCCTCACGTCGCTGTGGGGAGGGCAGGACGGGTCGCTGCTTTGGTGGTCGTTCCTCCTCTGCGGGTACGTGACGGCGTGCGTTGCGTGGCTCAAAGGGCGGTACCGCCAGCTCCAGCCGTACGTCATCGCGACGCTGATGGTGGTCGTCGCCTTCTTCGCCGTGCTCATGCTCTTTTCGGCGAACCCCTTCGAGGCGAGCATCGCCGGCGCGCGGCCCGACGGCGACGGCCTGAATCCGCTGCTACAGAACTATTGGATGATCGTGCACCCGCCGGCCCTGTACATGGGCTTCGTCGGGTGCTCGGTGCCATTCGCGTTTTGCATCGCGGCGCTCGTCACCGGGCGGCTCGACAACGAGTGGATCGTCGCCGTCCGCAAGTGGATGCTCTTCGCCTTCCTCTTCCTCTCCATCGGCAACGGGCTCGGCATGGCCTGGGCCTACGAGGAGCTCGGTTGGGGCGGCTATTGGGCCTGGGATCCGGTGGAAAACGCCGCCTGCCTGCCCTGGTTCACGGCGAGCGCTTACGTGCACTCGACGATGATCCAGGAGCGAAGGAACATGCTCAAGCTCTGGAACGTGGTGCTCATCTGCATCACGTTCGTGCTGACGATCTTCGGCACGTTCCTGACGCGGGCCGGCATCATCACCAGCGTGCACAGCTTCGCGCAAAGCGACATCGGCCGGTATTTCCTGTGGTTCATCGGCATCTCGCTGGCGGTGAGCCTCGGGCTCATCGTCTACCGGCTGCCGCAGCTCAAGGCGCGCTCGGAGCTCGAGAGCGTGGCGAGCCGCGAAGCGATGTTCGTCATCAACAATTGGGCGCTGCTCGGCGCGATGACGTTCATCCTCTGCGCCACCATGTACCCCAAGCTGAGCGAGCTCTGGGGTGAGAACACCACGGTCGGGCCCTCCTTCTTCAACCGCTGGATGACGCCGATCGGCCTCGTAATCTTTCTGCTCATGGGCCTCGCGCCGCTGTTCGGGTGGCGCAAGACGAGCGACGACGCGCTCAAGCGTGCGCTCGCTTTCCCCGTGATCTCCGGGCTCGTGGCAATGACGGCGCACGCGATCTTCGGGGCGCGCCTGGGTTACCCGGCGTTCGTTCCGAAGGATGCGATGTTCCCCGGCGTCGTCGGCACCGCGTTGCAGAAGCTGGCCTCGGCGGCGCCGCTGCTCACCTTCGGGCTGGTGGTCTTCAACGTCGCCGTGATCCTGCAGGAGTTCTATCGGGGCGTGCGCGCGCGGCAGTCCTCGGCGCGAAAGCGCAACGAGCGCGAAAGCGCGCTTTTGGCGCTGTACCGCTTGGTCGACAAGAACCGTCGGCGTTACGGCGGCTACATCGTCCACCTCGGGATCGCGGCGATGTTCCTGGGATTCCTCGGCTCCGCCTGGAACCTCGAGCGCGAAGTAGCGCTCGCTCCGGGCGAGAGCACGACCATCGGCCACTACGAGATCCGCTACACCGGCTCGCGGATGTGTCCGGGAAATCCACGCTGCAGCCCCGAGGAACAGGCGGACCTCAACAAGCGCATGGTGTTCGCGGACCTCGAGGTGAGCCGCGACGGCGCACCCGCGGGCATGCTCGCGCCGGCCAAGTTCATCTACCACAAGAGCCCGGAGTCCCCGACCACCGAGGTCGCCCTGCGGCGCACGCTTCGGGAGGATCTCTACGCCGTTCTCGGAAGCGTGAACGCCGAAACGAAACGAGCGACGTTCAAGTTCCACGTCAATCCGCTCGTCGGCTGGGTGTGGCTCGGGCTGTTCGTGCTCGTGGGCGGCGCCACGATCTCGCTCTGGCCGGAGGTTTCGTTCGGCACCTCCCGCGTGTGGGCCTTCGCCCGGGCTGGCGCAAGCGCCGCAACCGGAACGATGCTCGCGATCTGGCTGGCGATGTCGCCGACGATCGCCCACGCGGAGCCTCGACCTCGCTCGGTCCCTCTCGAGCTTCGGGCGGAATCCCCGTTGCCTCGACTCGTGCGCTCCGGAGGCATTGCCGCTCCCGCGGCAGGGCTCGGGCTCGGTATGGTCATGGCGCGCCTCGTTACACGGCGCGAGAAACGGCGCGGGACGTCCTAGCGTGAAGTCGAAGTCATTCTCCGGGCCCGGCAGGTTCGTCGGCCTCATCGCCGTCACGACACTGCTCACGGCAATCGTGAGCGGGGTCGTGCTCGGTTTGGAAACGGCGTTGCTCGTCGTTGCCGGCGGCGCGCTCGCGACGGTGCTCGTGCTGCTCTGGGCGAGCGTGCAGAGCCTTGCCGGCGAAACCCCGCTCACGCTCGACGAGGCCATCGGCATGGGAGCGCCGAGCGCCGAAGAGGAGCAGAAGCGCGCCGTGCTGCGCGCACTCAAAGATCTCGAGTACGAGCGCAGCGTCGGCAAGATCAGCGAGGAGGACTACCGCGAGTTCTTGGCGCGCTATCGTGCCGAGGCGCGCCGGCTCATCGCCGCCGTGGACGAGTCGCTCGGCCCAGCGCAGGCGCTCGCCGAGAAGCTCTTGGCCGAGCGCCTCGCGAAGGCGGGCCTCGCCGACGCAGCCGCGCCGAAGGACTCCGAGGCCGAGGCAGCGAGCTCGCCCGAGACGCGTGCGGCCCCCTCGTCCGGCGACTCGTCGCTCGACGAGCCGAAGAGCCTGGCAACCGCGAGCGAGGCACCCGCCCAGACGAGCTCGGAATCGAGCGCGGCTTCGGACAGTGCCGTGAAGTGCGCGGGCTGCGGCACGTTCAACGACGCCGATGCGCGCTTCTGCAAGCGCTGTGGCCAGAGCCTCGAGCTCGCTCCCGCGGCGCACGAGAGCGATTCATGAAAGCGAACCCGAGAGCCTGGTTTTCCGCGCTCTTCCTTCTGCTCGTCGCGGCGCCCCTCGCCGCCCAAACGCCCCAGGTGGCGGGTGCGCAGCCCGCGCCCGGCGCGCCCCCGAACGCCGCGCAGACCGCGTCCCCCGGTGCAGCACCGGCCACGGCCAACTCACGGCCGAGCGCCGCCCAAACAGCGGCACCCGGCCCCGAGCAGGCCGCATCCGGCGCCCCCTCGGGCACGACACCAGCGACGGCTCCGAGCGCCGAACAGACCACGCAGCCCGCACAGGCGGCACGAGCTCCACAAAGCCACGCGCGGCCGCCCGCCAACGAGAGCGCTCCCGCGCCCGATCTGCCCGCAGGCACGATCGAGGTGCTCGTTCTGCGAGCGAGCGGCGCCCCCATCGCTGGTCAAGAGGTGCGGCTCGGTATCATGTTCCAGCGCATTTCCGAGGGCGAATCCCGCTCGGAGCGCCTGGCGCGCACGGATGCCGAGGGCCGCGTGCGCTTCGAGGGTCTGCAAGGGGGCAGCAACTACAGCTACCGCGTCACGCTGAAGTCGGGGCCCGCCGAGTACGCGTCGATGCCGTTCGGGCTCGGCGGCTCCGGACATCGCGTCAAGCTCCACGTCTTTCCGGTGACGCGCAACATCAAGGAGGCGCTCGTCGGAATGCGCGGCTTTCTGTACATCGAGCCGCGCGACGACATCTTTCAGTTCCAGGTGCTCTACCGCGTCTTCAACATCGGCGCAGTCACCTGGGTGCCGGACGACGTGGTCTTGGAGCTTCCAGCCGAATTCAAGGCGTTCAGCGCCGAGCGCGGCATGACCGACATCCGCTTCGAACAGGTGGAGGGCAAAGGCGCGCGGCTCGTCGGCACCTTCCCGCCGGGACAGCACGACGTCGGCTTCCGGTTTCAGCTCCCGAAAGAACGCGTGGAAACGGCGTTTTTCGGCGTTGGCCTCCTACCGCACGTCGCCGAGATGCGCGTCATCGCCGAGGCCTCCACCAACATGACCCTCGACGTGGAGGGCTTCGAGCCGACCCGGAGCGACACCAACCCGCGCGGTCAGCGCGTGCTCGTCACGCGCAAGCTCATGGGGGTGGAGGGGGAGCCGCTGCAGCGCATCGCGGTCACCC
>QGUH01000778.1 GCA_003242355.1 Pseudomonadota bacterium | reverse complement strand
GACGCTATCGCTCGGGTTCACGACGGTCACCGAGCAAAACCGCACTCCCGACAAGGTGTTCGCATTCTCGAGCGGGCGCACCGGATCCATCGGCGGTCGATTCCAAGCCACGGACGAGGCATACACGTACGAAGTGCCACGACCGCAAGGGTCGTCGGCCACGGACGCGGCGAGCGCGATGGGCGATCCGGAAGCGGCGCACGACATCGCGGCAGCGAACGGGATCGAGGATTTGAGGAATGGGAGCGACGCGCCGGATATTCTGCTCGTCACGGATGAGCCGATTCTGGATGGGCCGCTCGCGTTTTCGGCGGGAGCGGGCGCGGGAGCGGCTGCCGGTGCGGGCATCGGTCTTGGCGCGGGCGCAGGCGCGGGATTCGGGTTCGGGGCAAGCGCGGGCGCGGGCGCGGGATTCGGGTTCGGCGCAGGCGCGAGCGCAGGCGCGGGATTCGGGTTCGGCGCGGGAGCGGGTGCCGGCGCGGGTTTTGGATTGGGGGCGAGCGCGGGCGCAGCGCTCGGGTTCGGGGCGAGTGCGAGTGCCAGTGCGGGTTTTGGGGCGAGTGCCGGTGCGGGGATCGGGTTCGGGGCAAGTGCGAGCGCGAGCGCGGAGATCGGGTTCGGAGCGAGTGCGAGTGCAGGAGTCGGGGTCGGAGCGCGCGCGGGATTTGGGGCGAGCGCGAGTGCTGCCGCCGGCGCGATCGCGGTGCGCGCAGGAGGCGCAGCGTCGGCGGGTGTGGCGGCTTCGGAAGGTGCCTTCGCGTTGCTGGGGCAGCCACGACCGAGAACGCGAACGCGACTCGACGTGTCGCGCGTGATCGGAGCGCTACCTCCGGCACGTCCCGTCGACGATCCATCGGGGTTCGGACCGGGGGGACGCGCGCTGCGCACGGGAGCTTCGGTCGACGTAGGTCAGCGCGTGGCGCTGCGCGATCTCATCGAATTCGAGGACTGACCATGAGCATTCAATTCGAACAGGTCGAAGGAGTAGTTCAACGGGACGCCGAAGAAGCCGCGCCCGCCGAGGCGGCCGAGCCGACCACACAGAGCCCCCAGCCGACACCGGCCGAGCAGTTTCGAGCCCACTACGAGCGCATGGAGTGGATGACCCGTCGCCTGATGGCGGACTGATTGCGACACATGGCCGAGCAACCCATCAGCCCCGATCCGCGCTATCGCGCGCGCCCGACCATCCGTGTGGATGGGCAGGCGAACGAAGCGGTGACGAACCGGGTCACCTCTTTCCGGGCGCTGGAGCACGTCGGCGGCATGACCTCGCTCGAGCTGCGCTTCGTCGCGCAGGCCGACACGGATCCGAACGAACGCAGCGCGATGCCGTTCGAGGACGAGCGCGCGCTCGCGCTGGGCTCGCAGATCGCGATCTATTCGGGCGACGAACGCCGGCCGCGCGAGATCTTCCGCGGATGGGTGAGCGCGCTGGAAGCCGATTTTCCCGAAGACGGCCCCCTCGAGCTCGTCGTTCACGCCGAAGACGCGCTGCAGAAGGCCCGTCTCGCCCGACGCACGAAGGTCTACGAAAACCTGGACGTTCGAGCGCTCGCCGGCGACATCGCGCGGGTGCTGTCGCTCACGCCGCGGGTCAGCGGCTTCACGGAGCCGCTCGGCCCGTACGTGCAGCTCAACGAGAGCGACCTCGCGTTCTTGCGGCGCGTGCTCGCACGCTACGACGGGGACGTGCAGATCGTCGGCGACGAGCTGCACGTCTCGCAGCGCGCCGACGTGCGCCGCGACGACGTGGAGCTCGTGCTGCGCGGCCAGCTCCGCAAGGCGCGCTTCATCGCCGATTTGGCGGAGCAAGTGACCGAAACCACGACCTCGGGCTGGGATTTCGAGCGCGGTGAGCGCATCACGGCGCGGTCGACCGGGCTCAACCTGCGCCCCGGCAGCGGGCGCTCGGGCGCGAGCTTGTTGGCCGACAAGCTCGCGAGCCGCAGCGAGCACATCGGACACCCCGTGGTCACCACGCAGGCGGAGGCTCAAGCACTGGTCGACAGCGTCTTCGATCAGCGCGCGCGCAGGTTCGTGCGTCTGCAGGGCACGGCGGAAGGCAATCCCCGTATTCGCGTGGGAACCCACGTGCACGTGCGCGGCGTGAGCCCGCGCTTCGACAACGTCTATTACGTGGTCTTCGCCTGCCACCGCTTCGACATGGACCGCGGCTACGAAACCGAGTTCGAGGCGGAGTGCGCCTACCTGGGGAATCCATGAACGAGATCGCACAAGCGCGCGGTGGCCCGCCGGGAAAGCTGTACGGCAGCTACCTCGCCGAAGTCGTCTCGGTGAAAGACGACAAGCGTCAGGGGCGAGTCCAGGTGCGGCTGCTCGGCTTCGACGGCGTCGGAGAGCAAAACGCGCCGATGTGGGCACGCGTCGCCGTGCCGTTCGCGGGCGCCGACCGAGGCGCGTTCTTCGTTCCGAGCAAGGGCGACGAGGTCGTCGTCCAGTTCGTTCACGGCGATCCCCGGTTGCCGCTCGTGATCGGCAGCGTGTGGAACGGTAAGGCACGGCAACCCGAAACCCTCGGCGGCAACGGCGAAGAGGTCGATCGCTGGACCTTCGTGGGCAAACGCGGCACGCGGATCGCGATCGTCGAAGAGGCACGCGGCCCGAAAATCTCGCTGACGACGCCGAACGCGACCGAGTCGATCGAAATCGTGCAGCAAGAGGGCGGCTCGATCGAGATCAAGACCTCGACCTCGACGATCCGGCTCGATACCGAAGGCGTTACCGTGACGTCGACGACGGTGAAGGTCGACGCGGTGCAGGTGGACGTCAGCGCCGCCATGGTCAACGTCGACGCTCCCCTCGCCAAGTTCTCCGGGATCGTCCAGGCGAACTGCTTTCAGGCGCCGACCATCGTCGGCAACCTCTACACACCGGGAGCCGGCGGCATATGGTGATGCACTCGGTGACGCTTCGCGGGCTCGGCGCGCAGACC
>QGUH01000777.1 GCA_003242355.1 Pseudomonadota bacterium | reverse complement strand
GCGCGAGCGCTTCCCGGATCGCCGCAGGCAGCCGCGAACGGGCGTCGCACGTCTGGGCCGAAGTACGACACACGCGCGCGGCAGGCGGGGACGGTCCGGCGATGCCACGGCCCGGGGCGCCACCCGAAAAGCGCCTGGGGCCGAATGGCGCCCTTTACGGACCGGAGCGGGCTCGACTACGCTTCGCCCTCGCGGGATCAGCCCTCCCGCGATCGTGCCGAGCCAAACCGAGCTGCTCAAGTTTCGCTGCACCGGGTGCGGCAACTGCTGCAAGGAGCCCCTTTTGCCGCTCACCGACGCGGACGTGCGGCGGATCAGCGAGCGGACGGGGGAGAGCCCGACGGAATTCGTGCGTTTCGTCGGCCCCGACGCCATCGACCTCGACGACGAGCCGGAGGCGTTCGTCTCGCTCGGCGTCGGTCGGCGCGTGATGGTGCTCCGTCACCAGCGCGGGCGGTGCCGCTACCTCGATGCGAGCGATCGTTGTGGGATATACGGCGCCCGCCCGCTCGGCTGCCGCATCTTCCCGTTCGATCCCCGCTTCGACACCAAGGGCAAGCTGCGGCGGCTCAAGCTCATCCAGGCGGCCGATTGCCGGTACGAGCTCGACGGCGACAACGACGTCGATCGCCTGCGGACCCTGCACGAGCGCTACGAGGCTGCGACTTCGGCTTACCAGGAGAAAATCGCGAGCTGGAACGCACTCCAACGAAAGAGGAAGCGCGCCGGGAAGCGGGCGCAGAGCGCGCGCGCGTTCCTGCGGTTCCTCGAGGTGCTGCCGCCGGCCCCTGCTGCCTCCGTCGGGGCGCGGTCCAAAGCTAAACGCCGAGCGCCGCGCGGTAGGCCCGCCGCACGCTCGTCGTGACGAGCTCGTAGGTCGCGAGCAGCTGCTCGCTCGCGGGGCGGCCCGGCTCGTCGGAGAGGCCCATGCGTCGCGCGAGCTCCGGGAGTCCGGGGGCTCGAACGTCGATGACCGACGCGCTCTGCCCGGTGAGCACGTGGATGCGCTGCTCGAGCCGCCGCAGGAACGCGTAGCCGTCGCGCAGGGTTTCGAACGGCCGGCGCTCGAGGTAGCCGGCCGCGGCGAGCGCTTCGAGCGCTTCGGCGGTGTCTGGCGTGCGCACGCGGGGGTCCGCGCCGTTTCGCATTTGCAGCCACTGCACGCAGAACTCGACGTCGAGCAGCCCTCCGCGCCCCGTCTTGAGGTCGTAGCGACCGGGGCGCTCGCGCGCGAGCTCCGCTTCCATGCGTTCGCGCAGCCGATGCATCTCTCGGGCGGGCGGCGCGCCGCCGCCGTATGCGGCCGCGTGTGCGATCGAGACGACGCGCTCACCGAGCGCGCGATCCCCGGCGCAGGCGCGCGCGCGCAGAAGCGCCTGGCGCTCCCAGGCCGCTCCCGAAGAGGTCGGGCTCTGCTCCAGGCCTTTCGTCTCCGGGATCGTGATGCCGTGGTAGCGCGCGAAGGCGCCGAGCGACGTCACGAGCATCCCCTTCGAGCCCGAGGGACGCAGGCGCGTGTCGAGCTCGTATCCGGGTCCGGCCGCGCTCGGTTCCGAGATCAGCCGGATGATGCGTTGCGCCGCCTTCGCGAAGTAGCTCGACGCCTCGTCGGGGCTCGGCGCCGCGCTCGGGTCGTACACGAAGATGACGTCGAGGTCCGAGCCGTACCCGATGTCGCGCCCGCCGAGCTTGCCGAGCGCGATCAGCGCGAGCCCACGCGCGCCGTCGCCGAGCACGTACTCGGCGGTGCGCGCGAGGATCGCATCGGCCAGGTCGGAGAGTAGCCGCGTGGTCTCGCGCGTGCCGATGCTGCCCGCGAGATCGGCCACGGCGACCTCCACCACGACGCGGCGCTTCGCGGCCCGCAGCGCGTCCACGAACGCCTCCTGAACCTCCTCCGGATCCGCATCCGCCGGAAGCCCCTCGCGCTTCGTCTCGAGCTCGAGCGCGACGGCAGCGACCGGATCGCTGACCGCGCCGTGCCCGAACAGCACGACGTCGGCGAGCTCCGGTCGCGCGACGAGCGCGTCGCCGACGAAGCGGCTCGAGCCGAGCACGGTCACCATGCGCCCGAGCGCGTACGGGTCCTCGGCGAGCGCGTTCACGTAGGGCGTCGGTGTCGAGAACCGCCCGAAGAAGGCGCGCAGCATGCGCGCGGCCTGCTCCGGATCGGGGCAGCCCGCGAGCGCCTCGAGCAACGCTTCGGCGAGCTTCGGATGCCGCTCGCGCGTGAGCTCCCCGAGCAGGTCGTCCGGGCGGCGCGCGAGCGCGGCCAGGTGCTCGCCGACTTCCGGCGTCGCGAAGAGCGCCTCGCTCGCGGCGGCGGCGCGCGCCGGATCCGACAGCGCGCTCGAGAGCTCGACGAACCGGGCGGGCGGCGCCGAGCGGCGCTCGGGCAGCACCGACTCGAACAGCTCCGACACTTCCGCGCGCACGCGGTCGAGCTCCGCCACGAGCGGCTGCTCGTCGGCGTATCCGAGCGAACGGGCGAGCCGCGCGAGCTCGTCGCGGCTCTCGGGCAACAGGTGCGTCTGGATGCCGCTCATCCACTGCACGCGGTGCTCGAGGCGGCGCAGAAACGCGTACGCCGCCGTGAGCGTGCGCGTCTCCCGATCGCTCACCAGGCCGCGGCTCTTCAGGCGCGACAGCGCCGCACCCGTGCCGCGAGCGCGCACGACCGGCTCGCGCCCGCCCCACACCAGCTGCAGCGTTTGCACGAAGAACTCCGCTTCGCGAATCCCGCCGGGGCCGAGCTTGAGATCCCGCTCGGGCGCCTTCGACAGCTCGCGGCGCGATCGCTCGAGCAGATCGGCGAGGCCGAGGGCAATCGTGGGATCGACCGTGTGGCGGTAGACGAACGGCGTGATGATCTCGCGCTCGACGAGCGCTCCGAGCGCGCGGTCGCCGGCGATGGGGCGGGCGCGCCGAAGGGCCGCGGCGTCCCCGAAGCGGCCCCCG
>QGUH01000776.1 GCA_003242355.1 Pseudomonadota bacterium | reverse complement strand
CCCGACCTGGCGTGCGACTCCGGTGTCGCCCTCTGAGTGGCGCGCCTGCACGCCAACGCGCGGCCGCCGGTGGAGCGGCGCTTGAGGCCGGGGCCCGAGTCTCGCTTCCACGCTCGGCCGAACGCGCGCGGCCCGCCCGCGTTCTCGGCGAGGTTGCCGCCGAGCCGGCAGCTCGCGAGCGAATTCGGATCCGGCGGATAGAACCAGTTCTCGGCCTCCACCGCGGCGTGGAAATCGGCGAGCACGACGCCGGGCTCGACCACGGCGACGCCTTCGCGCCGATCGATCTCCTTGATGGAGCTCATGCCCTGGCTCGCGAGCACGATGCCGCCCGCGACGGGCACGGCGCCGCCCGTCCGCCCCGTGCCGCCCGCCCGCGGCGTGATCGGCACCTCGGCCGCGCGCGCGACCTCGAGCGCACGCTGCATGTCGAGGGCCGACTCCGCCAGCACGACCGCGTCGGGAATCGTGCCTTCGGCCTCCGACTCGTCGCGAGCGTAGGCTTCGCAGGCGTCGCGATCGGTCAGCACTTTCGACGGCCCGAGAGCCGCCTCGAGCAACCGTCGCGCCTTGTCCCGCGCCGCGGCAGAGGGCTGCCGAACCTCAGGCTTCAACGACATCACGCCCCGAGTGTAGCCACGCCCGGGTCCGAGGCCCCCACTCCGTGGAGGTCTCGGACCCATTTCCGACCTGCGACGAGCGTTCCGACGGGGCGCGGCGCCCCGCTACGGGACGCGCCGAGCGCGACGCAAGCGCCGAGCCCCGACCGCCCCGGCAACGCCGAAGAAGAGGAGCAACCCGGAGGTGCCCCGAGCGCCGCCGGGGACGCCCGCGACGCTGCACGACTCGGGCGCCTTGGGCACGTAGCTGCACTCCGCTGCGCCGGGCGCGACGCAGATGCCGTCGTCCGTATTGCAGACGCCGCTCTGGCACTCGATGTCGTTGCTGCACGTTTCCCCGTTCTCGCGGCGAAGCTCGCAGACGTCGTCCTCGTTGCAGAACGTGCTTCGAACGTCGCAGATGGCGGTGGCACACGACTCGCCATCGCCGGCGAGCTCGACGCACTCGCCCTCGGCGCAGACGCCGTCGATGCACTCGTAGTTGTACGTGCACGCGTCGCCCAGCTCCACGAGCGGCGTCACCATCTCCCGGCAAGCCGGCTCGTTGACGGGAATCTCCCCGAACTCTCCCACCTGAGCCGGCCATTCGCTGCAATCGGCCGCGGCGATCGCGCCCACGCACTGCTCGAAGTCGTCGCAGTCGATCTCGGCCGTTCCGCCGTCGATGGCATTGGCGAGCTTCGCGTAGATTTCGTTGGTCGCGTTGGTCACCTCTTGGAGACACGCTTCGTAGTCGTCCGAGCAGCAATCGACGCGCTTCTGGCACACCGCCTCGGCGAAGGCTGCCCCGAAAGCGTCCGGATCGGAGGGACACGCCACGACCGGCGCAGAACCCGAGTCGCCTCCCGCGCCCGCTTGGCCCGTTCCACCGTCACCGGCCGCGCCGTCGTCGGCGCCCGTGCCGCCGCCGGCACCACCACCATCGCTCCCCGCCGCACTCTCGCCGTCACCGCCTTGCCCCACGTCGCCGGCACCGCCGCCGCCGCCCGAGCCACCCTCACCCGTCGCGCCTGCATCACCGCTGGTATCGGCGCCGGTGGCTCCAGCTGCGCCGCTCGTCTTCCCGCCGCTGCCGGTGTCACCGGCATGCCCGACTTCTCCGGCCTCCCCGCCCGACCCGCCGATGCTCGGGCCAGAGCCACCGTCGTCATCGCCACAAGCACTGAAGGCGAGCACGACCGAACTTATCCAGAATGTCCCTAAGACGAGCCGCTTTATCATGAGCGCGGGACCGTATCATGGGAGCGCGTCGCAAAGCAAAGCGCGCAAGTCAGAAGAGACTCGGCGGCAGGCTCTCTGCTCCACGTTTCATACCGTTTTCGTCTCTCACGGAGACCGAAGGGACGTCGAACGGTCGCCCTCCCCGCAAGGCAGCCGTGGGACTGCGACGAGCGTCCTAATCAGAAGACGTCGATCAGAGGCAGATGCCTCCGAGGCAGAGCAGGAGGCAGGTTTTGCCGCACTGGCCGCAGTTCTTCGGATCCGTCGCGAGGTCGACGCAGGCGCCGCCACAGAGGGTGCGGCCGGCATTGCAGATCACGCCGCAGGAGCCGCCCGTGCACGTCGCGGTGGCGTTGGCCGGCACCGGGCAGGCATTTCCGCATCCGTTGCAGTGGGCGGGGTCGCTGCTCGTATCGACGCAGGCGCCGGAGCATTCCGTGAACCCGGAGTTGCACGAGAAGCCGCACTCGCCGCCGACGCAGGTGGGGGACGCGTTGGCTGGCGCCAAACACACTCGATTGCAGTCTCCGCAGTTCGACGTATCGTCGTCGGTATCGACGCACGAGTCGTTGCAGTTCGTGGTTCCGGGCGCGCAGTCCGTCACGCACCGACCCGCATCGCAGACTTCGTCGGCCTCGCAGCGAAGGTTGCATTGGCCACAATGGTTGCGATCGGAGTTTTCCGCGACGCACTGATCGCCACAGCGGGTGTAGCCGCCGTTGCACCGAATCTCGCACGCACCCTCCACGCACAGCGCCGAGCCGTTCGCGGGAGCCGGGCACGCCTCGTTGCACTCCCCGCAATGCGCGACGTCGGTTCGAGTGTCCACGCACCGACCTTCGCAAAACGTGCGCCCTGGTTCGTCGCAGTGAATGCTGCACTCGCCGTCGTCACACACGGCGCTGCCGCCCGGAACCACGGGACAACTCCGTCCACATTCGCCGCAATGCGCGGGGTCGCGGGCTAGGTCGACGCACGCGCCGTCGCAGCGCTCCAGGGGCTCGGGGCACTGCGCCGCGCACTTTCCGTCCGAGCAGACTTCTCCGTCGTCGCAACGCCGGTTGCACGCGCCGCAATGCAGGGGATTCGATTCCGTATCGACGCAGGAAGAGCCGCACT
>QGUH01000775.1 GCA_003242355.1 Pseudomonadota bacterium | reverse complement strand
CATTTTAAGGGTGGACGGAAGTCCCGCCGACGTTTTTCTCGGGGTGGCCGGTTCGGGTCAGGTGTCGCTCGAGGCGCCGCTCTCGGCGACGCTCGTCGCGCCGAACGCGTCGCTGCGCTTCGAACCGCTGAACCCCGGCGAGTTCGCGGGCTCGTTCTTCGCCGACAGCATCTATCAAGCCGAGCCCGGGCTCACCATCACGCACGTCCCGTTCCGGCACTGGGGACGCGTGTTCGGCCCGGTGCCGAAGGCCGAGTGCGTTACCGTGCAGAACGCCGTGACGCGCTCGGCGCGTTTCACCTACGAGAACCAGCTCGAGACGAGCACGATCGTGCCGCACGGGCCGCGCAACCACGTCACGCCGACTCCGCCGCCGGGGTTCGAGCCGCCCACCGAGTTCTTGCCGGGGGTGCACTCGTACTGGGTGGCGTTCGAGGGTGACGAGGTCGTCTGGCAGCTCGACGTCTTCCGCGCCGTGGCGACGCTCGATCTGCCGCGCTGCGAGCTCGACGACTTCCCGACGACGCTGCGCGATCCGGATCTGCCCGTCGATTCCATCAGCGTCTCGCGGCCGAACAGCGTCGTGCTCGCCGACTCCATCCCGGATCGGCCGCCGGTCACGGAGTTCCCTCCGATCGGCTCGCAGCCCGTTTCCGCGCTCGGGTTCACGGGAACGGTGCCCTTCACGCTTCAGCTCACGGAGCTCAGGCCGCGTCCGGACGGCGCCTTCGCCTCGCTCGACGTCGACGCACTCGTGACGCTCGACGGGGTGACGCGGGAGCGCGATCTGTGGGACTGCGGAGGTATCGGGGAAGGCTGCATCATCGGTCCCATACCCATCGACGAGCGCTTCACGATCGAGCCCGCGAATCCCGACTTGGTGTCGGTGCGCATCCGCATCATCGAGCGCGACACCTTCGGAGACGACGTCGAGGTCGACGTAAGCTTCACGGTCAATCCGAAGACCGGTGAGATGAATCGGGATTCGAAGTGCGCCTTGGCCGGGGACGGCTGGGGTGTCTGCTGGGATTTCTTCACGACCCAGCCGCCGCCCGCCGCGGATTTTCGGCCGGTGATCTGCGCCACGTTCGCCGCCAACTTCTTCGACTCGGGCTTCGGTGAAGACCATCTGCCCGGTCGTCTGCTGCAGCACGTTCCGGCGTCGTTCGCGCGCGCGGAGCTCCGGACGTCGTGGGACGGCGCGACCGTCTGGTCGGGCTATCTCGACGCGAACGGGTGCATCCCCGTGCACCCCGAAACGGACCACGTCCTCGCCTCGGCGCTGGCTTTCCCCGCTTCGAGCAGCGACGCCGAGGTGCGGCTGGCGTTCGAGCCGAGGTTCTGTCGCGCGCCGGATGGCGTAGCGTTCGCGGATCCGCCGAACGACGACAGCGAATGCCTGGCTGCCGGCGGTATCCTGTGGAACGTCATTGAGGTAACGTCGGGCTTCTCGGCCGTTCTCCAGAACGACGTGCTCGTTCCCGGCGTGACCAACGTATCCGCGAAGGCGACCCGGATCCCGACCTTCTCCGCGGTATTGCCGCGCTTGCCGGCAGTGCAGGGGTGGGTGTTCCCGCTCCACGTCAACAACCTCGCCGATCAATCGGCGGCCGGTGGTGGTCCGCGGCTCGACGACGTGAGCCGCGTCGCGGCCGCCTCCACGCAGATCCTCCGGACGGACGACGCCGGGATCGTCGCCGGCCGCTACGAGGTGATCGCCAACGACGCGTGTCCGAGCCGTCACCCGGACATCGTGGGCGACGCGTGCGTCACCGGGGGCGTGCTTTGGATGGGACCCGGCAAGCTCGGCTTCACGGACGAGAACTTGCGCCAGACGCGCTGGAAGTACGTCCTCGCTCACGAAGCGGGCCATTTGATTCAACAGCGCGCCATCGGCTCGCCGGGCTCGACGGGTTACGAGTTCTCGAACATCCCGCCCGGGTGCCCGCCCTCGAACCAGGTCACCAACGCTTCCGGCAACGTGGTCTGCGCCGATCCGCCCGGCACGGACGCGCTCTGCCGCTGTGACCACGTCGAGCAGTCCAACAAGCTTCACTGCCTGCAGTCCCTCGAGACGCCGGGCAGCGCGCAGCTGGAAGGGTTCGGGCAGTTCTACGCGTCGAAGATCTGGAACCGGCGCGCGGAGCCGGACTGCACGTTCGTCTACTACAAGGAGTTCTTGGACCAGCAGTGCCGCTCCGCGGAGTGCAGCACGGTGACCCCGGCGCAGCCGAGCCGGTTCGATTCGCTCCAGCGCTCGATTCCGCCGGTCGCCGTGAGCTGCGCCACCCCGCCGCGCTGGCGCAACAACTTCTGCGCCGTCGCTACGCTCGGGACGGAGATCGACTGGATGGCGTTCTTCTGGAGGCTGCACGGCGGCTCGGGCGTGACGCTGAGCATGGCCGACATCAACGACGTGTATCTCCGAGCGTGCCTCGCCGAGTGCGCGCAGAGGCCGACCGCACCCGGCTGCATGCTCGGGCGCTGCGTCAACGATCAGGCGTGGGACGAGCTCGAGACGGCGGCGACCGAGGCCTTCGGTCTCGGCAGCCCGAAGCAGCAGCACTTCGCCAACTCGGGCTTGGCAGCCGGCGTGAGCCTCGCGATACCGTAGTGGCGATGCGGATCCGGAGCGCGGCTGTTCTCTTGGCGTCGGTCACGGCGCTCGTGCAGTGCGGCCGCGCTCCGGAAAAACAGCCCGCGCGCAACGGCGCGGCCGGATCTGGCGGCGAGGGGAGCGCAGGGCTCGGTGGCGGTATTGCGGGCACGAACCAGCCTTTGAGCGGCTCGGGCGGGTTGGGCGGCTCGGGTGGTGAGGCCGGGTGCACCGACGTGCCCATCGATGCGAGCGGGTGCACGCACCCCGAAGTCCGTGCCGACTGCAAGGACGGCTGGTGCCGGATCCCGGCCGGTTGCTTCGTAATGGGGGCCGCGCCGTGCCAATGGGCGCGCGCGCTGGTC
>QGUH01000026.1 GCA_003242355.1 Pseudomonadota bacterium | reverse complement strand
TTTTTTGGCGGGGGACGTGTGATTTGTTAAAGGGGCAGGCAGGAACCCGGGGAACGTGGTCCAGGCGCGCGCGCTGCGCAAGGAGGCCCTCGGGCTTCTCGAAAAGCTGGTGCGCGAGTCCCCCGCGGACGCTCCCGAAATGCCCGAGGCCTTGCTGCGCCTCGGTGAGCTCGAGTGGGAGGAAGCGCGGGAGCGTTTCTTGCGCGCGTTCGCGGACTGGGAACGCCTGCCGGCGGATCGGCGCGGGGAGCCGCCCCGCCCCGACTATTCCCGCCCACGGTCCCGGATCCTGCGCGTGCTCCGGGAGCACAAGACGTTTCGCGACTACGATCTCGCGCTCTACGTCGACGGGTTCCTCGCGACGGAAGAAGGAAAGCTCGACGAGGCGCTGACCCGGTTCGACAAGATCATCGAGTGGTTTCCCGAGAGCCGCTTCGTGCCGGACGCGCACATGGCGCGTGCGGAATACGAGTTCACGAAAGACGCTCCCGACTACGAGACCGCGTATCGCGAATACGAACAGGTGCTGCGCTACCGCGACAGCGAGCTGTACGATCTCGCCCTGTTCAAGAGCGCCTGGACGCTGTGGCGGCTCGGCAAGCCCGACGAGGCTGCGCGTCGATTCTTGACGGTGTTCAAGACCACCGCCGACGGGGCGCCCGCGCGTCGCGACCGCGGCGAAATCGACGAGCTGCAGAACGAGGCCCTGAAGAACCTCGTCGCCGTGTTCGCCGAGGACGAGAAGAACCGCGCCGACGACATGCACCGCTTCCTGGTGCAGGCGGGCGGCGAGAAGTTCGCCGGGAGAATCGTGCTCGCGCTCGCCAAGGCCTTCTACGAGCAGGCGCACTACGAGCGCGGGATCGAGGCCTATCGCCTGTTGCTCCGGCTCGAGCCGGCGAGCCCGGAGGCGTACCGGTACGCGCTCGAAATCGCGCGCGGGCACTCCACGCTCGAGGCGTGGCCGAAGCTCGAGCAGGATTACCGGTGGATTCTCGAGGAGTACGTCGCGCCGCCGCCGGGCCGCAAGGCGGCGCGACGCTCGGCGTGGGTGTCCGCGCAAACTCCCGAAACGCTCGCTCGGGCGCGGCGCGCGGTCGAAAAGCAGCTCCGCGAGGACGCCGTTTCGCTGCACGCGAAGGCGCAGGCCGACAAGGTGAGCCGCGCCGAGTTCGAGGGTGCGGCGCGGCTCTACGTCGTCTATCTCGGCCGGTTCGCGAACACGCCGGAAGCCTACGAGATCTCGTTCAACCTCGCCGAGATTTACTACTACCACCTCGGCAAACCGGCAGAGGCGGCCGAGGCGTATCTCGCTGCCGTCGAGAAACGGCCCGATGGCGAGCTCTCGCGGACCGCGCTCTACAACGCGCTCAACGCGCTCGAGGCCGCGCGCGCGGCGGAGTTCGAAGCGCGCCGCAAGGCGAACGAGAAGCAGATCGAGACGGAGCTCGACAAGAAGCTCACGCAAGCCATGGAGCTGTACGTTCGGACCTATCCGAACGACGCGCAGGTCCCCGAGCTCTTGTTCCGGCAGGGCAAGCTCTACTACGACTACGGCGTTTTCGACGTCGCCGTGCGTCAGTGGGGGCTTCTGCTCGAGAAGTACCCGAAGCACGAGAAAGCGGCCATCGCGGGCGAGCTCGTGCTCGACTCCTTCAACAAGAGCGAGGACTACGAGAACATCGAGGTCTGGGCGCGCCGCTTGAAGACGGCGCCCGCGTTCCAGACTCCCGCGCAACAGGCCCGGCTCGACGCGCTGATCGTCGGCGCCGTGTTCAAACAGGGCGAGCGCTTGAGCGCCAACGGCGAGCACGCGCGCGCCGCCGAAGCCTATCTGCGCGCCGCGCGCGAGTTCCCGAAGGACGAGCGCGCCGCCAAGGCGCTGGTCAACGCCGAGATCGCGGCGAAGCGCGCCGGTGATCTCGGCAAGCTCGCGACCGCGGCCGACCTGCTCGCCAAACAATACCGCGCGCGTCCGGAAGCCGCAGAGGGCCTGTGGATCGCCGCGACGACGCACCAGGAAGTCGGCTTGTTCGCCGAGGCGGCCCGGTACAACGCGACCATCGCCGATGCATTTCCGAGCTACCCGAAACACAGGGATGCCGCCTTCAATGCCGTGCTCCTCTTCACCACCGTCGGCGACCATGCGGGCGCGATTCGGGCGGGGGAGAGCTTCCGAAAGCGCTATGGCCGGGACGAGGCCGCCGAGGAAGTCACCTTCCTCATGGGCAAGGCGCACGAGAACGCCGGCAAGAAGCGCGAGGCCGCGGCGCTCTACGATCGCTACGCGAAGACGGCGCGCACACCCTCGGGGCAGATCGAAGCGCTGGTGCGTCTGGCCAGCGTGAGCGACGGCGAGCGCGCGAAGAGCGCCGCTCTCGAGCGAGCCGTTCAGATCTACGCGCAGCGCAAGAAGGCGCTCGACGAGCGCGGCCGCTATTTCGCCGCCAAGGCGCGCTACATGCAGGGGCAGGTCCACCTCGCCCGCTTCGATGCGATCGCCATCGAAGGCGACGTCCAGAAGCTCAAACAGCGCCTGAAGCAGAAGAGCGAGCTGCTCAAGAAGGCGGCCGAGGCCTTCCTCGCGACGGCCGAGATCGGCGTGGCCGAGTGGACGACCGCCTCCCTGTACCAGATCGGCTACACGTACGAGGCCTTCGCGAAGGCGCTGCTCGACTCGCCGCCGCCGCCGAAGCTCGGCGAGGAGGAGAAGGAGCTCTACCGGCAGTCGATCGAGGAGTTCGTGATTCCGATCGAAGAACGGAGCCTCGAAGCGTACGAGAGCGGCTGGCAGAAGGCCGTGGAGCTCGGAATCTTCAACTCGTGGACGGCGAAGATGCGGGCGGCGCTCGGACGGCTGAACGCGGAGATGTACCCGCCGCTCAAGGAGATCGGCTTCGAGCTCCGGTCGCGCAAAGCGCTCACCCTCCCCGGGTTGATCGAGGCGCCCCGTCGAGCCAAGGCGGGCGGGAGCGAAACGTACGTGATTCCCGTCGAGCGCCCCGAAGGCGAGGACGACGCGAAAGGGAAGGCGAAAGCCGCTTCGGGGGCGGAGCCGTGACGACTCGGGGGATTCCAATGCGCATACGGACGGCTTGCGTGATCGTCGCGCTCGCGATCGGTTGCGGGGGAACGAAGCGTGACGCCCGTGCCCCCGAGCTGCCGCCGTCCGATCCGCGTGCCGTCAACAAGCTCTCTCAGGGAGTTCAGGCCGCGCGCGAACGTGACGGGCGCGACCGCGCGATTCGCCTGCTCGAAGAGGCGGTCGCCGTCGACGACAAGCTCTGGGAAGCGCGGTACAACCTCGGCATTCTGCACGCCGGGGCCGGGCGGCTGGCGCTCGCGGAAAAGGAGCTGGCGCGCGCGGCCGAGCTCGCCCCGAACGCCGAGGACGTCGCAGTGGCGCTCGCGGAGGTGCGCTTGCGACGCGGCGACCCGCGGGGCGCCGTGCGCGCGCTCGAGCCGTTCGTGAAGCGGCACCCGGAGGCCACGATCGCTCCCATCGCGCTCATCGGGGCGCTGCGCGAGAGCGGGGAGCCGGGGCGCGCGATCGAGCACGCGCACGCCGTGCTCGTGCGCCATGCGCGGCACCCGGACGCCCTGTCGGAGCTCGCGCTCGCCCACCTCGCTCGCGGCGAGACCGACACGGCCGAGCTTCTGGCCCTCGAAGCGCAGAAGGCGGACGCGAAGAGCGCCTCCGCGGCGCGCACGCTGGGGCTCGTCGCGCTCGGCAAGGGCGACGACGCTGCGGCGTTTCGGCATTTCCAACGCGCGAGCGAGCTCGACCCGACGGACACGACCGCGCGGCTCAACATCGCCACGGTGCTGCTCCGAGCGGGCGTGTACGAGCGGGCGCGCGCGGAGTTCGAAGCGGTGCTCGAGGTGGATCCCGACGACGTGGCGGCGCTCATCGGGCTCGCTGCTGCTCGCCGCGGGCTCGCCAAACGAGAAGATACGGCGGCGCTGGGGGAGGTCGAAGCGCTGCTCCGCCGCGTGCTCGAGCGCGAGCCCGGAAATCTTGCAGCGACGTTCAACCTCGGCGTGCTGTACGTCGACTGGCTGAAGCGCCCGAACGACGGCACACAGCTTCTGCGCCGATTCCTCGAAGAAGCCCCCGAGGATCATCCCGCACGCGCCGAAGCCGAGCGTTTGCTCGCCGGGAGCACGACGGAACCTCGAAAGTAGTCGCTTCGGGCAAGGGCGCAGCCGAGTCGAGCGCGCGGGCCGGAAGCACGACCGCGTCTCGAAAGGGGTCGGTTCGGGCAAGGGCCCCACGACGGCTCCGCGAATGGGTCAGTCGGTTTGGGGCAGCAGGGATCGAGCGCGGAACGCTTTGCTTGTGGCGGCCGAAGAGCCTGGCTATAGCGGCCGTCCGGCGCGTGTTTTCGGCGAGCTCGGCGTGCGGAAAGCCGTGCCCCCCAACGAAGAGCGGAGGACCCCGTGGTGCGTATCTCGGAAGAGTGTGGGCAGAAACGAACGAGCAGTGGGGAGCGAGCGGGTCGCGGGGCGCGTCGCTCTTTCCCGCGTTTGATGGGGATCGCGTTCGCAGCGATCGTGTCGGCGTGCGTGCAGCGCCCGGGACCTTCCGTGGAAGGGGTGACGACGGCGAGCCGTGAGCCGGTCGCCACCGCGACGACGGGCAAGTCCGACGAAGTCTCCGGCGTGAGCCTGCTCGGTCCGCAGGGGTTGCGGGCGCTCACCGTGTCGGGACACACGGAGCGCGTCGCCGTCTCGCACGTGCCAGTCTCGGGCCAGCCTTTCACGGAGGCGCTCCGCGCGGAGATCAAGGACGGCTCGACGAACGTTTGGGACGTTCAAGTCAGCGCGCGCACGGTAGCCCCCGTCGAGGCGGGCGACGTGTTGCTCGCGACGTTCTTCTTTCGGACGGAGCGCTCGCGCGCGGAAAGCGGTGAAGGGCAAACCGAGTTCGTTTTCGAGCTCGCGCGGGATCCGTGGACCAAGTCCGTGAGCTACCCGGTGCGCGCCGGCCGCGACTGGAAGCAATACCACGTGCCGTTCGTCGCCGTGGAGAGCTATGCGCCGGGCGAAGCACAGATGATTTTCCGGCTCGGCTACGATCCGCAGATCATCGAGATCGGCGGGGTCACCGTCGAGAACTTCGGCAAGCGCCTGCGGCTCGCCGATCTTCCCGTGACCAAGCTCACGTACCCGGGCATGGAGCCGGATGCGCCGTGGCGCGCGCAGGCCGCCCAGCGCATCGAACAGCATCGCAAAGGTGACCTGACCATCGAGGTACGCGACGCAGCCGGGCGCCCCGTCCCCGACGCCGAGGTGAGCGCGAAGCAGGTGCGCCATGCGTTCGGGTTCGGGACGTGCGCTCCGGCGAGCCTCGTTCTCGGCGAGAACGAGAAGTTCCAGGCGAACCTTCGCGAGCTCTTCAACATGGTCACGCTCGAGAACGACCTCAAATGGCAGGCGCTCACCGACTGGGGCTCCGGTTTCACGCTCGAGCGGGCGCAGGCGGCGGTGGATTCGTTGCGCAAGAACGGTTTCGCGGTGCGCGGCCACGTGCTCGTTTGGCCGTCGTTCAAGAACTCGCCCAAGTACTTGCGCGAGCTCGAGAAGGATCCGGCGAAGCTGCGCGCGGAGGTGATCGAGCACATCCGGAAGCTCACGCGCGCGATGCGGGGCAAGCTCGTGCACTGGGACGTGGTGAACGAGCCCTTCGACAATCACGACTTCATGGACATTCTGGGGCAAGACGTGCTCGCGGAGTTCTTCAAAGAAGCCCGCGCCGGCGACCCCGGAGCGAAACTCTTCATCAACGACTACGCCATCCTCTCGGGGGGCGGGGGTTGGAGCGCGCATCGCGAGCACTACGAGACGACGATTCGCCGGCTGCTCGAGCTCGGCGCCCCGCTCGACGCGATCGGCATGCAGGGGCACTTCGGCACCGCGCTGACGGGCCCGGAAGAGCTCCTCGCGATTCTGGACCGCTACGCCAAGCTCGGGAAACCCATTCACGTGACCGAGTACGACGTCGTGATCGACGACGAGGAGGTCGCCGGCAAGTACACCCACGATTTTTACACGACGCTCTTCAGCCACCCGCAGGTGGAGAGCATCACGATGTGGGGATTCTGGGACGGCTCCCACTGGAAACAGAATGCGCCGCTATTTCGAACGGACTGGTCCATCAAACCCGCGGGAGAGGCGTATCGAAAGCTCGTGCTCGAGACGTTCCGCACGGACGTGCAGGGCAAGACGGACGCTCGGGGCGCGTTCGCGACGCGCGGCTTCTTCGGGGAATACGAGATCGTGGTGCGGGCCTCCGGCAAGGAGCAGCGCGTTCGCCATCGCCTCGAGCCCGGAAAGGGCCTGGTGAAGGTCGGGTTGCGCTGAGCCGCGCCGATCGGGGATCCCCCGATGCCGGGTCCGTTCGACGACGACTTCTTGCTCGAGACCGAAGCGGCGCGGCGGCTCCATCACGAGCACGCCGCGCCGCAGCCGATCTTCGACTACCACTGCCACCTCGAGCCGCAGAAGCACTCGGTTCTCCGATCACGGTCTCGATACGCTCCCGGTCGAGGACGCGGGGCTCGAGGAGGTGAGCGCGGATGCTCCAATCCCGTTTGGTGCTCGTAACCCGCAGTCGCCACGCACGCTCGCGGCCTGGCGTCGCTTCCACGTGGGCGCGCTGCACATCGAGGGGCAGCAATCGGCGGCTATTCGGGTGGTCTGTTGCTGCCGTGCCGGAGTGAGAGGCCCTCGCGATTCAGGTGTGCGACGACGCGCTCGACGATCTCGGCGGGCGCGAGCAGCGCCGAGACGCGAATGGCCTCGTCGGGCGCCTCGAGGTCGCGGAACTGACCGGCGAGCACGCGGTCGTACTCGCCGATGATGGCGTGCTGGCCCTTGCGGCGCTCGAGGCGTGCGGCAACGTCCTCACGCGCGATTTCGAGGAAGACGATTCGCGCGTCGGTGACCCGCGAGAACAACAGATCGCGGTAAGCCCGTTTGAGGGCCGAGCAGGCGAGCACGGCGCCGCCCGTGCGCTCCCAAGTGCTGGCCTCGTTGGCGAGCCGCTCGAGCCATGGCCTCCGATCGGCGTCGTCGAGCGGGACGTTCGCCGCCATTTTTCGGCGGTTCTCGGGCGGATGAAAGTCGTCCGCGTCGTAGAAGGGCAGCCCGAGTCGCGTGGCGAGCGCCCGGCCCACGGTGCTCTTGCCCGCACCGGTGACGCCCATCACCAGGATCAGCATCGCTGCGCGGCCTCACTCGACCACGTTGCACTCGACCCGCGGCCCGCGGACGACGTTGTTCCCGTCGGTGCATTCGGCGATCGCGTCCAGCGGGTCGACGATCGCCCAAAGCACGACCGTGCGCTTGAGCGTCTCGATTTCCACCGTCTCCGTCACGCTCTCGCCCGGCTCGATCGGCCCTGCGAGGGTGAGCTCGCCGAGCACGTTGTCGCTCGAGCTCGGATCGCCGGCCTGGATGCGCACGAGCACGTCCGTCGCCGCGATCGCCCCGTCGTTGTACACGGTGATCGCGACGTCGGGCGAGAAGCACCCCGACACGGCGTCGATCTCGACGCGCAAGTCGGCGAGGGCCGCGCTGCCCACGATGGGTCTCGAGATCTCGTTGTTGGCCTCGTTGCATTCGCGCTCGGCGTTGCCTCGGTCGATGACGGCCCGAACCTCCGCCGGCAAGTCCGTTCGCCCGTTCGCGCCCCGCGTGTAGCCGACGGTGACGAGCGTGGAAGCGCCGGGCTCCAAGCTCTTGTCGAGCGTCACGGCGATCGGCTCGCCATTTTCGTCCTCGAGCGGTGCTTCGAGCTTCGGAGCTTCCCAGATGCCGAAGAACTCGAGCACGACGCCGGGACCGACCCGGAGGTCGCCGAGGTTCTCGATCTGCACCGTGATTCGGATCTCGTCGGAGAGCTCGCCGCAGGAGGCGTCGGGCGACGCCACTTGAATCGCCGTCACCGCGAGATCGGGAGCGATGCCGTAGTTGCGCGGCTGCGAACGATAGGTGTTGTACAGGCGCCCATTGAGCGAGCGCCAGCTTTCGGGCTCGTGCACTGGGATCGCACCGCCCTCGGTGACGTTGGTCACGTGGTACGAGTGCTGATTCCAGATGCGCCGTGCGGCGACCCACTGGTCGCTCGGATCGCCCCACACCTCGAGGCCGTTGGGCAGCGAGATTTTCGGCACGTCGCTTTCGCCTTCCGGCCAACTGCTGAGCCGGTCTTCGGGGCCCCAGTCGGAGCCGTCGTTGGGCCGATTGCCCTCGTTGCACTGCTGCTTGGCGTTGTTCTGACCGAAGACGATCTCGGCGTTGCCGTCGTTGTCGACGTCCGCCACCACGGGGTTCTCGACCAGCGTGCGGCTGAGCGACGGCAAGGCGAGGTGTACGGCGCCGGTCGCGCCGTCGTAGATCCGGAAATAGCACTCGTCGTTGTAGACGACCTCCGCGGCTCCATCGCCGTTGAAGTCGAACACGCTCGAGGACGTCGCGCGGCTCGAGTCGTCTTCGGTGGTGCGCCGCCAGCTGTTGTGCAGGCACACGCATTTGCCGGCGATGCGGTTGCACACGGCGCCCTCGTTGCAGTCCGCGTCCGCGCTGCAGTTTCCAGCGGCGTCGCGGCCGCCTGGCTTGCGTTCGGGGTTTTTCTGCGGGGGCGGGCTGCGCGAATCGAGCTGCTGTGGCCAGGCGGGGCAGGTGGCCTCGACGGGCTCCTGCAAGTCCACGACCGTATAGAAGTCCGCGAGAGCGGTCGCGATTTCGGGGAACCCGTCGCCGTCGAAGTCGTCGACGTTCGGAGCGCCGCCGACGTCGCCGCCCTCGAGATCCTGATTGCGGAGGATCTTGCCCGTCTCCCCGTCGAGCACCAACAAGAAGCCGTTGGCGACGAGCACGACTTCCGGCTTGCCGTCGAGCGGGTTCTTCGGGCCGGGCGCGGACGCGCGATCGCCGCCGAGCACGTCCGCGACGGCGCAGAACGCCTCGCGTTCGCTCTCCGCGATGGCGCCCGAGTTTACCGCGCTCGCATCCCACACGACCTCGAGCGGACAGGGCTCGCTCACGCTGCCGCACCCGGCCGGCGGATTGTCGGGCATCCGGTAGAGCGTCGTTCCCGCGACGATTTCGAGTCCCGGCTTGGTGGCGACATCGGCGACGCACACCATCGGTCCGAAGTAATCGGTGTCGTCGTCGAGCGCCTGCGTGCCGCTCGTCCCGTTCCCCACGACGACGCGTTCGACGTAGCGCTTGCCGCCCTCCTTGGTGAACGTGACCACGCGATTGCCGACCACGACTTCGGCGAAGCCTTTGAAATCGAGATTCGCGATGGCCGGCGAGGGAAACGCCCAAACCTCGTCGTCGGGCCAGAGCCCGGCGGGGCTTTCGAAAATGATGGCTCCGCGAGAGTCGAGGAGTTGGAATCCCCCCGTCTCGAGGGCGACCACGATCTCGGGAAAGCCGTCGCCGTCGATGTCGCCCGCGGCGGGGATGCTTCCAGGGCGAGCCTTCGCCGCAGTGCGGCTCTCGGCGTCGCCGCTGCTCGGCTCGCAGTCGTCGATCAGCGGGTCGCCTTCGAACCAGTGCGTCGTGCCGCACAGGGCGAAATAGTCGCGCCCCTTGTTCGGTCCGCCGCCGTGCACGGCGCGGACGACGCCGTCGGAATGCGGCGTGTCGCCGTGATGCGTGAGGAACACGATCTCGGGAAAGTCGAGCTCGTCGATGCGACCATCGCCATTGTCGTCGTCGAGGTTGATGACGATCGGCGTGGTGGCGACCTGGCTGGACCAGCGGAACGGGCTGCCTACCGCATTGGGAGACGCACGATTCTGGCCGCCCCAGCGGAACTCGAGCTGCGGCAGCACCTCCTCGAAGGGGGTCGGCGGCAGGGTGCAGCTCGGCTCGACACCCGTGCCGACGCAGGCGCCGGCCTCGCACGCCGTGTGCTCGGGGCAATCCCAGTCGTCTTCGCAGGTGCAGCCGGTCGGCGCGCCCGCTTCTTCGGTGCAGACACTGTCGAAGTACCCGGCGCTCCCGCAGGCGTACGCGGGCTCGATCGAGCCGCCGTTCGAGCTGCAGACGAGCACTCGGTTGCCGTCGCACTGCCGCGAGTCCGACTCGCACACGTCATCGACGCACTTTTGCCCATCGCAGAAGCGCGCCGGACTGCATTCGACGTCGGAGGTGCACGCGATGCTCACGCAGTGGTGACCGCCACCCGGGGCCGGCTGGCACTCTTCGAGATCGTCGCAGTCGAGATCGTCGCAGGTGTTGTCGACGCAGCTCGGCTCCTCGTTTTCGACCACGCACCGTTGTCCCGGACCGCACGGGAGCCCGTTGCACAACGCGTCCGACGGCTCGCCCGCATCGCCCGCCGAGCCCAGCGTGCCGCCGACGGCGACCATCGTGCCCCCTTGCCCCGAACCGCCCTTGACCGAGCTGCCGCTCTCGCCCGCATCGCCCCCCGAGCCGCCCTCTTCTCCGGGGAGAAGAACGACTTCCGGGTTGTCGCCGCACGCGGAAACCATGGTTACGGCGAGAAACCATGCAGCGAGCGTGCACCAACCGAATTTCATGGCTCGTGAATGTAGCTCAGAAAATTCCCGGACCGCTTTGCGATCCCGCATAGTGACGGCGGTTTTATCGTTCCACTTCAGGGGTAGTGTCCAGGTGGGCCGTAGGCGCTGGGCGGGGGACGGCGCGCACATCCACTCCCTCGCTTACTGCTGGCTTGGGAGCCGGTGCACGGGCCCGAGCGCGGCGAACGATGGATTCGGTTGACCAGCACCGCCGGGGATTGCGACGCTGAGGGTCGTCGTCGAGGCACGGTGCCATGGACGAACGATTCAAGCCACCTACATCGAGGGGTTACGCCGCCGTTGCGGTCGTGGCTGCGCTGCTCGGGCTCCTGTTCGCGACGTACTCGACGCTCGATTACGCCGCACACCTGGATCGGCGCCTGCACGACATGCACTGCAGCTTCATTCCGGGAGCTTCGCCGAGCGGGGACGCGGAGGCGTGCCGTGCGGCGATGTACAGTCCGTATTCGGCGCTGCTCAAGGACGAATACTGGGGCGGTATTCCCATCTCGCTGTTCGCCCTCGGGGCATTCGCGTTCTATCTCGGATTCGCGGTCTACCTGCTGGTCGCCGGCAGAGCGGCTCCGCGGAGCGCCGTGCGGTTCTTCGGAATCGTGAGCTTCGCCCCGCTGACCGTTTCCGTGATGATGTTCGTCATCAGCGTCTCGAGGCTCGGCCAGCTCTGCAAGACGTGCGTCGGTATCTATTTCGCGTCGATTCTGCTCGCCGTCGCCGGGGGCTTCGCGCTCGCCTCGCTCCGGCATCGGCCGGCGTCGTCGGTGAGCGCGGGCGCCGAGTTGCTCGTTCCGCTCGCCGGGTTGGTCGTGCTCGGCGCCTCGACGCTCGTGCCGGCGGTGGTCTATGCCGGCTCGCTGCCCGACCACCGGCCATTTTTGACCCGTTGTGGGGAGCTCAAGGTCGAGGCGCCGAAGGTGGGCGAGTTGGTCCCGCTCCGGGGCGTTCGACCGGTGCGCCAGGCGATGTTTTTCGAAGATCCTCTGTGCCCCACGTGCAAAGCATTCCACGAGCGGCTCGAGCTCGAAGGAGTGCTCGACCGGCTCGATGCGAAGCTGGTCCTGTTTCCGCTCGACAGCGAGTGCAACTGGATGCTCTCCGAGCCGCTCCATCCCGGCGCGTGCCTGGTGAGCAAGGCCGTCTTGTGCGGGGGAGATCAGGCGAAGACGGTGCTCGGCTGGGCGTACGAGGAGCAGGAGCGACTGACCGCGGCGGGCAAGGCCGGCCCGAACGCGCTCAAGGAGCTTTTGCGGGTGCGCTTCGGGGATGCGCTGATTCGCTGCGTCGACGATCGCAAGACCGACGTGCGGCTCAATCAGCACCTCCATTTCGCGTCGGAAAACAAGATTCCGGTCTCGACTCCGCAGATGTACCTCGGCAAGCAGCGTATCTGCGACGAGGATACCGACATCGGCCTCCGCTACACGCTGACACAGCTCGCACCGGAGGTGTTGCGATGAGCGAACCCACGATTCCGATGGAGGAGGAGCCTTCCGATCGGCTCGGCCTGCTCGCCGGGGTCGTCGCGGGCGTGCTGGCGCTCGGCGCGGTGGCGTTCGGCGTGC
>QGUH01000025.1 GCA_003242355.1 Pseudomonadota bacterium | reverse complement strand
GTCTTCCGCGCCCGCACCCGCGCCGCCCGTGCACTCCGGCATCGGCACGGTGCTGCTCGTGCTCTCCGCCATCGGCGGCGCGCTCGCGGTCGCGCTCGCGCTCGCGGGGGGCTCGCGCGCCGCACTGACGGCGCGGCTCGTGCTCGCTTCGGTCGCGGCCGCAGCGCTCGTCACCGAATCGTGGATGGGCGCGCGCGACGAGACGGAGCCGCGCCTGCCGACGCTGCTCGCCGCGCCCCTCGGCGCCCTGCTCGTCGCCGGCGTCGCCTACGCGACCGGACACGATCGCGCGGGCGTGGCCATCACGCTCGCGGCGTTGATCGTCGCGACGACTTCTGCAGCGCTCGTGTTCGTCCGCCGCGCGCGCCGCGGGAGCGATCGCGCGCGCTCGGTGATGCAGGGAGAGCTCGATCAACCCACGCATCGCATCTACGGCGAGGAGGTGTTCGAGGCACGGGCGAGCGACCTGCGCCCCGGCGAAGAAATCGTGCTCGAGGCGGGTGAAACGCTTCCCGTCGATGCGACCATCGTCGCCGGATCGGGGCTCGTCCTGCCCTGGCACGGAGCAACGGCGCGGGTCGAGCGCCGCGAGGGCGACGTGCTCGTCGCGGGAGCGCGCCTGCTCGAAGGGCGGTTGCGCGCCGTCGTGAACTGGGCAGGACACGATCGCGCGTGGGCGCGTCTCGCGCTCGATCCCCGCCGCCGCGCTGACCTGCATACGGCGCTCGCTCGTTCCGGACGCCTGTTCGCGGAGCGGGTCGCGCCGTTCGGCAGCGCGGCGGCGTTGATCTCCGGGTTGGCAGGAGAGCTCGAGCCGCTCGACCTGTCGCTGCTCGTGGTCGCGGTCCACGCGGCGCTGACCAATCCGGCGCTCGTGATGCTGCCGGGCCTGTCCGTCGCGCGCGCGATTCACGCCGGCTTGCGGCGCGGGGTCGCGTTCCAGAGCGCGGAGGCGTTCGATCGCGCGGGAAAGGTCACCATGTTGACCTTCTGCGCGCGCGGCACGCTGCTACTGGGCGAGCCCGAGGTCGCGACCATCGAGGCGTTCGCGGGGCAGACGCCCGAACAGGTGCTCGCGCTCGTCGCAGGGGTCGAGAGCGGCGAACAGCACGCCCTCGCCACGTCCGTGCTCCGCGCGGCGCGGGCGCGCAACATCCGCCCCGACGGCGTGCGCAGTCCGACCGCGCTGCCGGGGCTCGGGACCACTGCGGTGGCGTCGAACGGCCAGACGCTGATCGTCGGCAGCCGGGGCCTGATGCTCCGCGAGCACGTGAGCGTCGCCGCGGCCGAACGGCGCATCACCGAGCTCGAGGCGATGGGCCGCACCGTTCTGCTGGTCGCGCTCGGCGGGCGCCTGATCGGCATCCTCGGATTCCAGGACGGGCTACGGCCCGGCGCGCGCGCTGCGGTGCAGCACGTCCTGGACGTCGGCGTGGAGCCCGTGTTGCTCTCCGGAGACGCACGCGAAACCTGTGAGGCGCTCGGGCGCGCGCTGGCCGTCGAGCACATCCGTCCGGAGGTGCCGCCTCCGGAGCGCGGTGACGAAATTCGCCGACTTTCCGACGGTGGAGCCGTCACCGCCGTCGTCGGACACAGCCCTGCGGACGACAGCGCACTTTCGGCGGCGGATGTGTCCATCGCGCTGTCCTCGGCCGGGAGCACCTCGTCCGAGTGGAGCGTCCAACTCGCTTCGGACGACGTGCGCGACGCCGCCTACGCGATCCGCCTGGCGCACGATACCCGGCGCGAGGCCCGGGTGAGCCTGTGGCTGTGTCTCGTCCCCGGCGCGATCGCCAGCCTCCTCGCGACGCTGGGGCTCGCCTCGCCCGTGCTCGCTCCCATCGCGGCCGCCTTCGGTGGCGCCTTCGCCCTCTTGCGCTTGCGCGGACAGCAATGAGCAAGCGCGGCAGAGCGCGTGGCAAAGTCCGACTTGACGCAGGCAGCCGCTCAGAAAACAACTACCTGGTGAAGATCGGGGCCAGCACAGGACGAGGCATTCGTAGTCCGGATACGGAGCGGTTGCGGCGCGATTTGCACACCTACATGGCGAAGCGCGGCCTCCGCTCGACCGAGCAGCGGCGGCTCATCATCGATACCTTTTTCGACGCTGGTGAGCACATCACGATCGAGGGCTTGTTGAAGCAGGTGCGGGCCGTCGATTCGCGGGTCGGATACGCGACCGTCTACCGCACGATGAAGCTTCTGACCGAAAGCGGCGTGGTGCAGGAGCACAAGTTCGGCGACGGCTTCACACGCTACGAGCTCGCCGACGACGAGTCGCACCACGACCATTTGATTTGCCTCGAGTGCGGCAAGATCACCGAGTTCGAGGAGCCGTTGATCGAAGAGCTGCAGGACCGCGTCGCGAACCGTTACGGGTTCCAGGTCAAGCAGCACAAGCACGAGCTCTACGGCGTCTGCGCCGATTGCCAGAAGCGCCAGTCGAGCAAGCGCAAGTCGCGCTGAGAAGCGCGAAGCTCAAGAGGGCAAAGCGCTCCGGCCGAGCCAGCGATCCAGGACGACTTTGCGGGCGAGCGTGGCCGGGAAGAACGCGATCAGGATCGACGAGACGACGTCGATCCCGAGGCCGAAGAGCGAGCCGAAGAAGAGCGCCACGCCGAGCGCGAGCGCGCCGACGTCGATGGCGCGGCGCCCCCGCGGATCGAGCACGTTCCAGCGTTCCGGGCCCGGGTAAGCCGTCTCGTCCGTGCTCGTCGCGAGCGTCTGACGGCGGTCGGGGAGCACGTGGACGGCCGCGAAGCTCGAAAGATACGCGAGCGCGTTGATCAGGATCAGCATCTTGACCGAGAGCTCGCCGCCCGGAGCGGCGGGCTCGGCGAACAGCGCCTCCTGCAGAAAGCGCAAGAACCCGAACGTGAGCCCGTGCTCGTAGAGCCAGGCGCCGCTCGCGTACGATAGCGAGTACGCCAGGTTGTTCACCGACATGAAGCCCGCGAACAGGCTACCCGCCGCGGCAACGGGCACCACCGCGCCCACGAGGCTGAACGTGCCCATGCGGATCAGCGATGCGGCCACGGCGAGCACGGCGTTGTACACGCAGAGGTGCGCCATGCGGACCGTCTCGACCGAGAGAAACGGAAAGAGCCCTGCGAGCGCTCCCGTGATCCGGCCGAACCAGGGCTCGACGAGCAGATACTGCGTCAGGCCGATGGCGATGCTCGCCAGGATGTAGATCCGGAACATCGCCCGCAAACCGAGCCGCTCCTGCCAGCGCACGCCCTTCCACGCGAACAAGAGCACGCCCAGAAACAGCCCCGCGTAGCCCGCGCCATCGGCGACGCCGATCTGCGTCTGACTGAAGCGCAGCGTTTCGATGAGATAGTTGTTCCAGAGCGCGCCCATCGCGGGCTGGAAGTGGAAGATGAAGAAGAACGCCATCACCGCGAGGATGGGCCCCGAGTTCAACCCCGCCCAAAAGCCGCGAATCGAGCGCAGGATCGGGATCGGCACGGCGCGATCCTTCGGGAGCAAGAGCGCCACGGCCAAAACCATGGCCGGCACGAGCGCGAGCCCGACCAGCAAAAGGTGCAACGAGACGTTGTCCGCGAAATAGCCGCCGAACACGGCGGCGACGATGCTCGTGCCGTAAATCGAAGCCCAACAGATGGCCTGGTTGAGCCCCACCGTGGTCGCCTTCGAGCGCCCCGTCGCGCTCGCCTCTTCGTCCCCGGCCACGACCGTCGCGCGATCGACGGACACGTCGGTAGCCGCGAGCACGATCGACAAGGCGAACATGAAGCCGAAAAAGAGGAGCGGGCCGCGATCGACGATTGGCGCGAGCAGATAGCCGAGCGACGCCGTGCCCAGCAGCGCGACGAGCAGCGTCCGCGTGCGCCCGTACGCGTCGATGAAGAACCCGAGCACGGGCTTGAAGCTCCACGCGAGGTACGACTTGGCGAAGAGGCTCTGCGTCGCCGCCTCCGACAGGCCGTAGTCGAACCGGAAGTGCCGAAAAAAGGGCTGATACGTCAGCCCCTGGAACGGGTTCGCCAGCCCCTGCAGCACGTACTCGAGGGCGAACACGACCTTGAGCGGGTGGACGCCGAATACGGTGCGCACGGGCGCGGTCACCGGCACCGGCTTCGATTCCTCGATCGTCATGCGTGACCCCACCCAAGCGCCGGGGCCCGCGCGCGTCAATCGGGGACAATCACGCCTTCGGCACGCGCACCGTTCGGAAGTCCGTCACCACGAGCGAGCACGCCACGTCGTGGTCCAAAGCGGGCAGCTCGGCGAGCAGCTGAAACTCGTAGGCGACGGCGACGCTCACGGCCGGAGGAACGAATTCCGGCAGCACCGAGTCGTAAAATCCGCTGCCGTATCCCAACCGGTAACCATTGGCGCTCACGGCCAGCGCGGGAACGACCACGAGCTCGATCTCGCCGCGAACCGCGCGCGGCGCCTGCGGTCCCGGCTCCGCGAAACCACGCCCGCGATCCGCGAGCTCGGCGGTGGACTCGGTGAGCGCAAAGCCGGTACGAAACACGTCTCCGGCCGGATCCATGACGGGGTAATAGACCCGCTTCCCGTCGGTGCGGGCGCGCTCGTCGAGCGCGCGAAGGTCCACCTCGTGCTCGAGGGGCCAAAAGAGAGCGACGCCCGATGCTCGCTGGTACTCCTCGAGCTCCCCGATGCGGCCCACGATGCGCGCGCTCCGTTCGGCGCGGGCGCGCTGGGGAACCGCGGCCCGCAGGGCGCGCATCCGAGCTCGCAGTTGGCGGCGCGCCCGCGCCTTGAGCTCGGCCACGACTTCGTTGTGTTCGTCCA
Organism: Pseudomonadota bacterium; assembly: GCA_003242355.1. Classification (GTDB taxonomy): domain Bacteria; phylum Myxococcota_A; class Polyangia; order Polyangiales; family Polyangiaceae; genus PMG-095. The sequence goes on along the minus strand of QGUH01000025.1, from coordinate 7,367 downwards.
CGGTCGGAACGTAATCCCTGGGCTCGAAAATGCATTCCCGATCCGGGTCGTTGGCCGTGCTCCCGCCGCCGGCCGCCCCGGGGCCCCGCCGCGGGCGCACGGAGCCCGAGGAAATTGGCCTCGCAGCACTCGGACCCGCTGCCTCCGTGACACGCCGGCCGACAGGCGCTGCCGCAGTGATAGCATCGGCCGCGATGCGATCGGCGTTCGTGATCCCCGCGCTCGACGCCGAGCGAACGATCGGCGCGCTCGTGAGCGAGCTCGTCGGCGCCACACGGGGAAGCGACGCCTGGCTCGCGCCGAGCGTGATCGTCGTCGACGACGGGTCCTCCGATCGCACCGCGGAAGCAGCGCGCGCCGCGGGCGCCGAGGTCGTCCGGCACGAGCGCAATCGGGGGAAAGGGGCGGCGCTGCTCACCGGGCTCCGCCGCGCCCACGAACGGGGTGCCCGCGCCGCGGTCACGCTCGACGCCGACGGCCAACACCCGGCGAGCGAGGCCCTCGCGCTCGCACGCTCGAGCGCACCGCCCGAAGCGCTGGTGCTCGCCATCCGCAACCTGCGCGAAGCCGGAGCTCCCCGCAAGAACCGGTTCTCGAACGCGTTCTCCAATTGGTGGATGTCGTTGTTCGCGCGGCGGCACCTGCGCGACACCCAGTGCGGCTTGCGACGCTATCCCCTGCCCGAGACGCTCGAGCTCGGAGCCCTCGGCACGGGCTTCGAGTTCGAGTCGGAGGTGATCCTCCGCGCCGTTCGGCACGGCATTCCGGTAGTGGAAGTGCCGGCGCGCGTCGTTTATCCGCCGGAACGAGAACGCACGACGCACTTCGACTCCGTGCGCGATCCGGCGCGCATCGTCTATCGCCTCCTGCACACGGCGTTCACGACGTCGTTTCGCGCTCGGAGCGTGCGATGACCGCGCGCCGACGCAGCCTCTCTTCCCTGTTGCTTTCCCTGTTCGCGCTGGCGTGCTTGCTGATCGCCGGTGCGCTCTCGGCGCACCTCGCGATCGGCCGCCTCTGCCGTCCGCGTCCGCCCGCGGTGCGCGTCCCGGCCGCGGCCGAAGTCGAGCGATCGCCGGGCCTGCGACGGCTGGGCACCGCGTTCGTCGTCGAACGCGGGCGCCTGCTCGAAGTGCACCTCGGCGGCCCGCCGGAGAGCATCGGCCATGCGCACGTTCGCCTCCTCCATCCGGAGATGGTCGAGAACGAGGGCGTCTTGCTGGATCGCTTCCGCGCGTCGATCCCGAGCCGCTTGTTGCAAGCGCTCGTGCTCGATCTCGCTCAGCTCCGGTATCGCGATCTCGCCGCCACGCTGTCGCCGGCGCGGCAACGCGAGCTCGCGGCCGGCGCGCTCGCCTTCGAGCCCGATCCGTATGCGGCGTTCTTCCCCGCCTACCAGCGGTTCGTGTACCTCAACGCGCTCTACGATATGGCGCTCTCGTTCGAGCACTCGCCGCTCGTCGGATGCACCACGTTCGTTTTCTCGGGCGCCGAGGCCGCTCACGGCGGCTCCCTGCTCGCGCGCGCCTTCGACTTCGAGGTCGATATCCTCGACGAGAAGAAGGCGGTGTTCTTCGTCCGCGAAACCGGAAGGATTCCGTTCGCCTCCGTGGCCTGGCCCGGTCTCGTGGGCGTGGTGAGCGGCATGAACGCGGAGGGCGTCGCCCTCGTCGTCCACGGTGCACGCGCGGGGGAGACGCGAGCCCGCGGCGTGCCGGTGGTGCACGCGCTGCGCGACGCGCTCTCGCGCGCCCGCACGAGCGACGAAGCGGTTGCGGCGCTCGCCGAGAGTCCTCCGCTCGTCAGCCACGTCGTCGTGGTCACCGACGCGCACGGGCGCGCCCTCGTCGTCGAGCGGGTGCCGGGGAGCGCCGATCACGTGCGCGAGCTCGGCGCCGCCGGGGCAGTGACGAATCATCTCGAAGGCCCGGCCGCGAACGATCCCAAGAACGTGCGCGTCCGCACGAAGACCTCCACGCTCGCGCGCCGAGCGCGCGCCGACGAGCTCGTGCACGAGGTCGCGCGCCCGGTCGACGCGAAAACGGCCGTCGGCCTGCTCCGCGATCGGCGCGCCGAGGGCGGCAGAGAGCTTCCGCTCGGCGATCGGCGCGCCATCGACGCGCTCATCGCCACGCACGGCGTGGTGATGGACACGGGCGCGCGCGTGCTCTGGGTGAGCGAGGCCCCGCACCTGCTCGGCCGTTTCGTCGCTTTCGATCTGCGCCGTTTCCTGGACCCGACCTACTCCCCCGACCCCGACGGAGCGTTGCCGACCGTGCCCCCCGATCCGTTGCTGAACGAGCTCGGCGGCAATGCTCCCCGCTCCGCTGCGGCTCCGTCGAGGTGACTCCGCGGCGGCAGCGCGCACCCGCGCAGGCTCACCGCTCGAGCCCGATCCAGGCGCCGCCGCAAGCGAGGGCGACGGCGACGGGAACGAGAGCGACCGCGAAGAGCACGGCGACGGGTGCCGTGAGCGCGAAGAGCACGATGAGGATGGCCATCGCGAACAGCGTCGCGAGCGCCGCCTCGAGCACGGTGAGCGCGGAGCTCGCCCGAGCCACGAGGTAACCGGCGAGCGGAAAGGCGGCGACGACGCCGACCCCAATCACGAGCAACGGCCCGGCGGAGCGCAGATCCGTCTCGTCGGCGAGCGAAAAGTCGATGCCGAGCTTGCGCCCGAGCAAAACGCTCGTGAGCGCGAGCACGATGATGAGCCCGAGCGTGACGAACGCCCCCGCCGCCACCCAGCGCAACATCAGCGGACGCTCCGCGGGGCGGAACGCCTCCCGCACTTCGCTGAAGGTGGGCGGCACGGGAAGCATGGTGGGCCCCTTGGGCTCCGGCCCCGGATTGCGGAGCACGAAATAGGCGCCAGCGCCCATCACCGCGAGCATCGGCAAGGTCGCCGTGAGATACCCCGGACCGCGACCCCACACGATGTGCGCGAACAGGCCGTGAATCAGCATGGCCGAGAGCCACGCCAGCGAGAACCAGCTCGGCCGAATCCGACTCGCGCCGAGCGCATACCCCCATAGGCCCGCGAAGAACACGTGCGCAACGGCGCCGAGAAGCGCGCGCAACGCTACGAGCCCGCTCGGCTCGCGCAACACGGCGAAGCATCCCTCGGCCGCGGCGAACGCGGATGCGGCGAGCGTCGCGTAGCAAACGCCGAGGCGCGGGCGATCGAGTCGGCGACTCTTGTAGAGCGGCCACACCACGACGAGCTTCGCCGCTTCTTCGAGCGGCGCCGCGAGCAAGAACGCCGCCATCAGCGCGCCGCCCACGCCCGCGACGCGCACTTCGAAGTCGAGGCCGGTCCAGTCGAGCACCGCCCGCTCGCACGTGGCCACGAGCGCCCCGACGAAGGCGCCCGCCCCCGAAGTCCACGCGACGGCACGGGGGAGGACGAGCCCGTTTCGCGAGAGCCGGCGGAAGATCGCGAAGCCGATTCCCAGCGCGAAGACGGTGACCGCCAGCGCGAGGAGGATTTTCATCTCAGAAGTGCAAGCCGAGCACGAGCATGGCCGTCACGGCGCCCCCGATGCTGGAGCCGTCACGACCGTACACCTCGGCGGCGAGCTCGGCGTTTTCTCCGCCGACGGCGGCCGCCCCTTCGAGCTTCGCCTCGTCGACGCGCGGACGGGTGAGAAACAGAAGATCCCCGGAGACGTTGCCCCCCACCGAGAACCGCTTGCCGACGTAGTAATCGAGCCCGAAGCCGCCCCGCACGTTGAAGCCACGCACGTCGACGTCGGCCTGCTCGAAGGCGGCGCCGACGCTGCTCGTATCGAACGAGCCGAGGGAGGCATAGCCACCTGCGAACGAGAAGTACGGCTCGAGCCGCCCGAGCGGGATGCGCAGGCCCAGCTCCGCGTTCAGCGTCCAAAGCTGGTACTCCGAGAAGGTCGCGAGGCGGAAGCGCCCGCCCAGCGTGAGAAAGATCAGCCGAACGCCGAGACCCGCGCCCGCAGCGAGCCCCGTCTGCGTGGTGGACACCACGGCCGCGTCGACGAGGTGGTTGGCGTGAAAGGTCTCGAGCCCGAGGTGCTGAACGCCCACTTCGGCGTTGATCCAGAAGAACTCGAGGCCGCGCCCGGAGTCCTCGCGGTCGGCCTGCTCGAGCTGGTATTCCGTCGCGGTCGCGTCGTACCCCGGTGACGGTTCGATGGCAGGGGGCGGCGCGAGGCCGCCGGAGCTCAAGTCCGACGCGGCCAGCGCCGGAGCCGGCACCGCCACGGCGAGCAGTGAAAACGCGAGTTGGCGAAGCAATCCGTTTCTCCGTGTTCGTGAGCCTCGGGGAGCGACGATCCTAGCGCCGCTCGGGCCGCGGTGTCCGCTCGGTCGACGAGCCTTCGGGCCTTGCCCTCGCGGCGGCTCCTGGTGGAAGATGAGGCCGCTTCGAGCCACGACTCGCACCTCGGCACACCATGCAACACTCGGCCAAGCTTATCGTTTCCCTTGGGCTCGGACTCTTCGGCATCGTGGGCTGCACGCTCATCGCCGACATCGATCAGTCGAAGATCATCGACGACGGCACCGGTGGCTCGATGTCGAGCACGGGCGGCGCCGTGGGAGACGCCGGCGCTCCGCCGACCCAAGGCGGCACGGGCGGCACCAGCGCCGGCGGCACCGCTGGTGAAGCCGGAGCTCCGCCGACGGGCGAGGGTGGCACCGCAGGCACGACGGGAGGCGCCGCGGGCGAAGCCGGAGCCGTCGGTGAGGCCGGTGGCGGTGCCGGTGGAGAGGCGGGCAGTGCGTCCCCGTCCGAGGGCGGCGCCGCCGGCGAAGGCGGCACGGACAGCGCCGGGGCTGCCGGAACCGCTGCGGGCGAAGCCGGAGCCGACGGCTCGAGCTGATCTCGCGCACCTATTATCGAAACACGCACGGCGAACGCCGGCGCTCCGAAGTGCGCCGGCGTTTCGCGGCAGCGCGTGCTCAGCGCCCGCTACGCGCGATGCGGCGGAACGCGAACGCGAACCCGACGACCGTGAGCGCGGCCAGGGCGGACGCGGCGCCATCGGTCGGCGGCGCCTTGGCGATGCGAGCACCACACCCGTAGGTGGGACCGCAGAGGCTCCCGTTCTGCGGATCGTTGGGATCCGTGCCTGCCTTTAACTCGTCGAAGTCGTTCGTACCGTCCCCATCGGAGTCGATCTGAGCGTTCGCCATGTTCTGCAGGGCGGCGACGACCTGTTGCTCGGATCCATTACCCAAGATCGGGCCTGCCAGAATGAATTGCGACGCGAACTTCGTCCCAGTAGCCGCGGTGCCCGCCCGTCCGGGAGAGGAGGAGTGACACAGCGTGCACTGCGGAACGCAGGGCATGTCCGCGGCCTTCTGTACGAAACCGGGATAGGTCTCCGACGCCAATGCTGGCTTCGTCGCGAGCGCGAGCCAAGCGCCCGCAACGAGCGCGATCGCGCGCCGAGCGAAGCGAGTTTTCTGTGCCGTTACGAGCCGCATGGGGACCTCACAGGTAGACGTGCAGTTGGCTCATGATCTGGAGCGGTTCTCGCTGCCGCTTGATGGCGTCGATCCGGAAGTCGAAGTGGGAGATGAAGAACCACTGTGCGCTGAGCCAATAGCCCATCGCGTTCTTGCCGGTTCCCGGGAGTCGTTTCGCCTCGGCGCCCGGTGGCCCGGGGTTGGAGGGGAACCCGGTGTTCGCGTTCTCGACGGTGCCGATGAGGTGGAGCCCCTGCGCGGGCTCCCAATCGAGCTGCAAGAAGCCTGCGTAGCCGAGCTTGCGCCGCGAGCGCGCGATGAGGTCGAACTCGGCCATCACCGCGAGCCGCTCGCCGATGCCCGAGCGCATGAACAGCCCGTGCGCCTGGCGCACCGTCTTCTTGTCCTCGACGAGAAGGCGATCGGCCTTCGCGATCGTATAGAGGCTGCTCACGCCGAACGCGCTGCGATCGCCCGTCATGAGCTCGATGTACCCGGAGTAGCCCCGTTCCCGGTACTTGTCGGGGTTCATCTGATAGTTGCCTGCGATGCCCATGACTTCGAAGCGGAGCTTGTCGAAGTTCATCGCGAGCGCGACACCGTGCTGCTGATCGGATTCGCGATCGGTTTCGGTTCGGTCACGCACCCACATCACGTGCTCCGACATGCGGAGGCCGAAGGGCAAGTTGAGGCGGCCCGCGCGGATCGAGTGACTGCCCTCGCCGAAGTCGAAAGCGACCCAGTGCGTGCGCGAGATGAGGTTCATCCCCTCGCCTTGATTCGTCGTGAGCTGCGCAGGGCGGCCGTGCGGTGAGCCGGGCCGAGCGTCGGTCAAGCCGAAGCTGCCGCCGAAGCGCAACGCGCTGCTCAGGCGCCACTCGCCATACAGGTCCATCTGCATCGGGAAGAAGCGGAGCTTCTCCGCCTCGGCGTCGGGCTTGTACGTCGTGGCGAGACGCACGCTCCCACCGAGCAACAGGGAATCCGGCAGTCCGAACAGGCCGAAAAACGGATCGGAGAACGGCCGTGCGGGCGAGCTCTGCGCTTCTTCCGAGGATTCCGAGGCACCTTCGCTCGACGACTCCTCGGATTCTTCCGTTTCCTCTTCGCTCGACTCTTCCTCGCTCGACTCCTCTTCTTCGGATTCTTCTTCGTCGGCCGCTTCCTCGTCCTTCGCCTTCTTGCCGCGCGCGAACTTGGCGCCCGCCGCTTGAGCGATCGCGCGACGGATGCGGCGCCGCTCGCGACGCGCTTCCGCTTCGGACTCCTCCGAGTGCTCGCCGCCGCCCCACTTCGAGCTCAAGAAGGCCTCGCTCATCGCGCGCCCATACACGGTGAGCAACTCGCCGCCGGACGGGTCCGAGTGACACGCCCCGCAGTTCGAGTAACCGTGCTTGATCATCCAGGTGTACGCTTCTGCGCGCGGCGCCACGAACAACACGACGAACGCGAGCGCACAAGCGAACGAGAATCGCAACGCGCAAGCGGCCAGTGGCCGATTCATCGCGCGGCAAGTCGAGAGCATGCGCAGACTTGTCGCCAGAATCCGCGGCCCTGTCAATCTCCGCGCTGCCTCGTCGACGGCCGCCTCGGCTACGATCTTACGATACGAGATGCGCGCGGCGCGGCGCTCGCGGCAGACGTAAAACACCCTGCCCTCGCTGGAAATAAGGGGAAACACCGACACGGCCGAATGCCGTGTGCGGATCGCCCCGTGGACGCCGGCGGGGCGCCACTTCCGTGCACACCCGCCGACACTGGTTCTTCGGGCAGTCGCGCGATCGAGCTCCCCTCGAGCGCAGCCATTCCCGAAGAGCACGTCCCCCGTGGGAGCGCCGCGTCCAACCCGGCGCTCGTCACCCGCGGGGATGGCCCGCCCCCCACGAACCTCACTTGTCTTTGAGCGTCATCTTCTCGACCGT